>JAFGNB010000254.1 GCA_016927235.1 Chitinispirillaceae bacterium | reverse complement strand
CTCGATAAAAAGCGATGTCGACACTGCAACAACCAAAGAGATCGCACGGTATGTCAATTCGAAAATGACCGATCTTCATCAACGTTCCTCATCGCGTGATCATATGAAAATCGCTGTCTTGTCCGCACTCAATATCGCGGGTGAACTGTTCGAATTCAAAGAGAAATGTAATCAGCAGAGTCAGACAATACGTGACCTTCACGAAAGAATCGAAACACTGACGCAAAAGATCACCACCACACTGACGAACTGATTACCTCCCTTCCTCACCCTTTCCCGTGCCGGCCTGATGCCGGAATCCATGCCGTTGAAGGTGCACGTCCCGTGTGATGGACGTGCAAAGGAGCATGTTCTTGGATGTATTACGTGCAGCCGCAAGAAAAGAGTATGAAATTGATGTGGGATGCACGGCATGAAGGCCGCGGTCGAGAGCCGTGGTTGTTGACTGTAGGGGAAACACCGGGTGCCTCAGATTCTTCAGGGCATTCCGTTACCTATACAACAATTGATTTACCTGTAAGGAGGGTATGATGAGTGTCCAACTCATTTTCATTATAATGGGTTCAGCCGGTCTTGTCATCGGATTGAGTGTGGGGGTGTTCGGTCGCAGCCTTGTCGATAGGAAATACAAGGATAAACGCGAAGAGGAGATCAGAAAAAGCGGCGTCCTCATGTTGAAGGAAGCGCGCCAGGAGGCGGAGCTCCAGAAAAAAACGGCGCTGCTCGAAGCAAAGGATGAATGGTTTAAAGCCAAAGCGGAATTCGACCGGGAGACGTCCCGCACGCGCGATTCGATGCGCCAGGAGCAGCAGCGGATCAAGGAACAGGAAATCGACCTCAAACGGAGGGAAGACCTGATTGCGAAACGTGAGACCGAATTTTCGGCCCGGGAAAATTTTCTCAATTCCAAAGAGAAAACCCTCCGCACCAAAGACAATGAGCTCACACGGCTTATCTCGCAGGAGAATGAAAAACTGGAAAGAATATCGCACATGACCCAGGAGGAGGCGAAGAAAATACTCATGGGGAACCTCGAGAGCCAGGTGCGCTACGAATGCGCGCAGATGATCAAGGAACTCAAAGACGCGGCGAAAAACGAGGCCGAACGGGAAAGCAAAGAGATCATCGTCCAGGCGATCCAGCGTTGCGCGGCCGACACCACGGTCGAGTCGACCGTTTCCGTCGTTCACCTTCCAAATGATGAGATGAAGGGGCGTATTATCGGTCGTGAAGGAAGAAACATACGGTCATTCGAGGAGGCTACCGGCATCGACGTCATCGTGGACGACACTCCCGAGGCGGTGATACTCTCCGGATTCGACCCGATCAAACGCGAAGTGGCCCGCATGGCGCTCGAAAAACTGATCACCGACGGACGGATCCATCCCGGTCGCATCGAAGAGCTTATCAAAAAAAGCGAAAAAGAACTCGAGAAGTTGATGAAAGAGGCGGCTGAGGAGATCATTTTCGAACTCGATGTGCACGGTCTCAAGCCGAAACTGGTCGAAATGCTCGGAAGGCTCAAGTACCGCACCTCCTATGGGCAGAACGTATTGCAGCACAGCAGGGAAGTCGCCATGCTTTCCGGTCTTATGGCGTCGGAAATCGGCCTCGATGCCAAAATCGCCATCCGTGCGGGCCTTCTGCACGATATCGGCAAGGCGATCGACCGGGAGACTGAAGGAACACACTCGGAACTGGGTGCCGAACTGTCTGCTAAAAACGGAGAAAACGAGATAATATGCAATGCCATCGCCGCCCATCATGAAGATGTTCCGCCGATCTCGGTTTACCCGGTACTCATTCAGGCCGCCGACACCATTTCAAGTACGCGGCCCGGGGTCCGACGCGAAACGCTGACCAATTACATCAGCCGGCTTACCAAACTCGAGGAGATCGCCGACTCATTCAGAGGCGTCTCAAAAGCATATGTCATTCAGGCAGGACGCGAGATCAGATGCATGGTCGAGCCCGAAGTGGTCGACGACGCGCAGGCCCAGGAAATGGCGGGACAGATAGCCTTGAAGATACAGGATGAAATGGAGTATCCCGGACAGATCAAGGTGACCATCATCCGGGAGAGCCGCTTTACCGAGCTGGCGAAGTAGATGCGCCTGCTCTTTATAGGCGATATCTTCGGAACCGCCGGACGACGAATTTGCGCCGATCGTCTGCCGGCGCTCCTTTCGGAGCGCCGGATCGACGTCTGCATTGCGAATGGAGAAAATGCCGCGGGCGGAAGAGGACTTACCGGCAATCTCGTTAAAAAGCTGCGGAAATACGGCGTGCAGATCGTCACCGGCGGCAACCATTCGTTCTCGATACCCGACAACGCCTTCCAGTTCATGGAGCAACCGATGGTGCTGCGGCCCCACAATTACCCTCCCGGCAACATCGGCAAAGGGGTGACGCTCTTTCCCCTCCCCGACCGCCGTCAGCTCGGCGTGGTCAACCTGCAGGGCCGCACCTTCCTCCACGAATCGCTCGACTGCCCGTTCCGCACCGGGCTCGAAGCAGTCGAGGTGCTTCGCCGACAGACATCGTGCATTCTCGTCGATTTCCATGCGGAAGCGACCAGCGAAAAGGCGGCACTCGCGCGGTTTCTTGACGGTAAAGTGAGCGCCGTCATCGGCACCCATACCCATGTGCAAACCGCCGACGAGCGTATTCTCGAAGGCGGAACGGCGTTCATCACCGACGCGGGTATGACCGGTCCGGAAGATTCAGTCATCGGGATGCGCCACGATCAGGTGATCCGCCGTTTTCTCCTGCAGACGTATGTCCCTCTCGAACCCTCGAAGAAGGGCGCCATGCTCAATGCGGTCGTAATCGATATCGACGACGCGACGGGGCACAGCCGGTCGATCGAACGCATCTTCGAACGGATCCTTTTTTCTCATGAGTGATTCCTTCGCCTTCCTCCCGCCGCGCGAGTGCGAACGTCCCTATACCGTTTCCGAAATCAACGACGGCATCGCGACGATCATCGAGGCGGGAAACACGCTCCTCTGGATCGAAGGCGAAATATCGAACTGGCGGCCCTCATCGAGCGGGCACTGTTATTTCAGGTTGAAAGACGCTTCCAGCCAGATCCCGGCGGTCATCTGGCGCTCCACCGCCCGGGAGCTGCAGGTCAAACCCGCCGACGGCATGGCGGTAATGGCGATCGCCTCGCTTCGGGTCTATCAACGGGGCGGGTATTATCAGCTGGATGTACATCGCATGCAGCCGCTCGGACAGGGTGCGCTCTCCATCGCCTTCCAGCGACTCAAGGCGAAACTGGAGCGCGAAGGGCTTTTCGACGTATCGTTTAAAAAACCGCTGCCCGATTCAATACGGCGCATCGGCGTCATCACCTCGAAAAACGGCGCGGCAATAAGGGATATCGTGCGGGTGGTCGGTTCACGCGCCCCGCAAACGGAAATCGTCCTGTTTGACGTCGCCGTACAGGGAGATCAGGCGGCGAAACAGATCGCAACCGCATTGCGCGACTGCAACGACTACGGCAGGATCGACTGCATCATCGTCGGACGGGGCGGAGGGTCGATCGAGGATCTGTGGGCCTTCAACGAGGAGATCGTCGCGCGGGCGATCTTCGCTTCGAAGATCCCGGTGATCAGCGCCGTCGGCCATGAAATCGACTTTACCATTGCCGATTTCGTCGCGGACCTCAGGGCCCCCACACCATCGGCAGCCGCGGAGACGGCCGTCGGCGACCGTGAAGAGAAGCAACGGGTGCTCAGCCTCGTCTCCGAACGCTTTATTGCCGCGTTTATCCGCCGGTTTCACACCGCGCACCGGGATTATTTCCGGCTGCTGCGGCATGGCGCCTTCCGCAAACCGTGGCGGCTCTTCCTCGAATTGCAGCAGCTCCTCGACGATCTGCGGCGCCGGCTGCAGCAGGCGACTGCCCGGTCGCTGCGGCAACGGTCCATGCGCCTGAGTGCCGCAGCGGGTCAACTCCACGCACTCAATCCGCTTTCGGTGCTCGCACGGGGATACAGTGTGGTCAGCAAGGAGGACGGAACAGTGGTGCGGGCCGCGCAGCAGCTTGCCGCAGGAGAGGCGGTGAGGATGCGGTTTGCGGCCGGGGAGGCGAGGGGAAGGATCGAAAAAGTGGAAAAGGAGTGAGGGAAGAGGCTGCTTTTACTTCATGAAAAATGTTCCTTTCTATGTTATATTAATTTCAATGATGCATAAACACCGCCCGATTATCTTGTTCTCGGTTTTTTTCGCGTTGTTTCCCTTTGGAGCGTTCGCATCATTTTCCGAAGGCTATATTCTTTATGCCGCCATTGACGGTACCACAACCACGTTAATCGATCAAACCAATACGATCCTCCATACCTGGAAGCACGCCACCAAGAGCGGTTATGCCGTCTATTTGCTGGAAAACGGCAATATTCTTCGGACGGCTCAGGTGGATGCCAACGCGGAGTATCCCGTCAATGCTTTTCCGGTTCAGGGTATCATCGAGGAGGTCGATTCGTCGGGCAAGGTGCTCTGGAGCTATCAACTTGCAAATGAGACCTGCATAACCCACCACGATATGAAACCGATGCCGAACGGACACATTCTTGCATGTGCCTACGAATTCAAAAACAAGGCGGATCTGATTGCCGTAGGAATGGATACCGCCATTCTGACACAAGGAATGCCTGGCTTCGGGGGAAGAAGCACCGGACTCCTTTCCGAAATGATATTCGAGCTCGATCCCAATGCCGAAGGAGGACCGAAGATCGTCTGGCAGTGGCACCTGTGGGATCATCTGGTGCGGGAAGAAGAGGCTGCGGCGCATCCGGAACTCTTCAGTACCGGCATCACCACCCAGTTGTTCATGGGACAGTGGGTCCACCTCAACGGCATTGACTACTGCGCAAAAACCGATCTGATCGCCTTCACTTCACGCCTTTTTTGCGAAGTGTACGTCATCGATCACCACACCGCCACAGAACAGGCGGCCGGACACAGCGGCGGTGCCCACGGTAAAGGCGGCGATCTTCTCTATCGCTGGGGCCACCCGTCGAACTATCTCGTCTCATACAAGGATTCCATGGTGATCACTCCTGAAAAGATTACCATAAGAAGGGGAGATACCACCATCACTCCCGCGGAGACGACGATCGTCACAATGAAACTCGACCATCCGGGAGATGTCCTTAATTGCCTCCACTGCCCCACCTGGATTCCCGAGGGCTATCCCGGCGCAGGCAATATCCTGTTCTTTCACAACAACTCCAATTCTTTTAACCTTGCCAGCAGGGGATTGTCGCAGGTGATCGAAATACAACCACCGCTCGATGCCGACGGCGGATTCATCTGTGCTAATGGGAACCCCTTCGGCCCCGATCAGGCCGCGTGGATCTATACTCCTCACGACAGTATGCAATCACTCTATATGAGCAGTACATTCCGCCTGAAGAACGGAAACACCCTTGTCCATGAGGCGCAATCCTCGACCGTGCGGGAAGTGACGCCGGATCAGCAGATGGTGTGGGATACCACACTGTACAGCGAGAGGGTCAGCGGCGGTTCCATGAGCATGATTATTGCCGGACCGGCAAAAATCATGTACTACCCCGGCGATTACATCGGAGCCGCGAGGCTGCTGAATCTCCCCGTCAAATCCGACAGCCGGGAATTGGAACCGGGTAAAACGACCGGCGGATTCGCAATAAAAACCGTCTCCCGCCGGCGGATCGAGTTCTCCCGCGCCGCCGGATCGCACATCAGCCTCTATACTGTTCAGGGCAGGAAGCTCGCCTCACTGCAGCCATGCATTGACAAGGCCATTCTATCCACCCGTCGGCTTCCCCCAGGCGCCTGCGTCGTGCGGGCGACGTCTCCCGGGAAAAGGGAGATGATCCGTGTGGTAACTATTATGCGGTGAGGGGGGCGGGCTGTCTGCAGCGCCGCTATTCGCTTATGCATTATCTCTTTTTTCACTATGCCGTGCCCCGACCGTGAGGAGGAGGGTTCAGGGGGTGGCTGCAAAAAAAGCACCGCTTAATTTAATACAGTATATTACTACTCTGACTCAACGAATTTCTACTTTCCAAACCTGCCGGGAGTAATGATTATGTACAATTTAAAGTGTATTGTTCATTCACTGCTGATTAGCATCGTAGTGTGCGGTCTTACACGGGCCGCCCTGGTAAAACCGAATCCCATCATTTCACGCGGGACGAAAGTGACGGTTGAAGCGTCGTCGGGAGATGTTACCGGGATCAATGACAACAAATTCGGCCAATACGACAAAAAACAGTGGACAATATCCGATAATTCCTGGATTGCGCTTAAATTGGCTTCAGGACCTTCGAAAATTTTCATCACTTTCAACTGCCCCGATACCTCATGGTCGGATTCGATCGGACTTGCCGCCGATTCGTGCAAGAAAACCGTGCAGTATCCTGTTGATTACGATATTCTGACCTCCGCAAATTCCACTACCGGTGCTGACGGCGACTGGGCCTCGGCGGTTTCGATCAAAGGTAACAGTGTTACCGGCCGCGGACACCTCGTCGACTTTACGGGCGCAAGCTGGGTCAAGATGGCGATATCGAAAGGCAAAGGAACAATTGATGAAATCGAGGTGTTCGATGCGACAAACGGCGCCGAGGACACATGGTTCTTCCTCGGCACGAAAATAACCGCCCTTATGTTTAAAGGAGGAAAGGCATCAGGGTATCCGACCGATAAAAGCCCGCCCGATTCCACGTTCGCCTCGATGGTCCAGTTGAGGAATCCGACATTCTCTCCGGCAGTCATACGAGGTGGAATCAATTGCGGCGTCAAAACCGGCGATGTGGTAAGGGATATTTCCAAATATCTTGCGGTTGCCGGGAATGTTCATTTCTGGGCAATTGAAATAGGCACATGGGATGCCTGGGGCGGAGGCAATACCAATGTCGCTTCATTTAAAAATAACCTTAAGATCATCATCGACTCATGCAGGGCGCACCAGATTCAGCCGATTATCGCACGGGTGGCGGCGACCGATACGATACGTCAAAAATCACTCTGGCAGGTTCACGCGGATTTTCGAAAAGCGGTGGATTCCCTTACGGAAGCGAATACATTAATTCCAGGCGTTGATTTTTTCGCCTACCTGACAAATGCCGCTATCTACGGCAATCTGGATCTTGATGAAAAAGGCGGCATCCTGCCGAATGATTACGGTAATTTCGAACTCCAGCGGGAATGGGCAAAGAAAATGGACACCGTTGTCTACAAGAAAACGGTCGATATCTTCTCACCGCGGCCTGCGATCGACCCCACGGCCCGGCTCATCCTCCTCTCCCGCAACGGCCGTCTCGTTCTTGACGTTGATTGTCCCGGCACGGCGACGCTTTTCACCTTCAGCGGAAGGATCCTCGAGGAAGCGATTATATCCGCAGCGGGCCGCCGCACGCTGATGAGTGTTCCGGGCTGCTGTATTGTCAGGTTCACATCAATGAAGGGAGTTGAGACGATAAGGGCGGTGAATTACTGACAGGGAGCCGGATTTTCCGATCCGGAACTGGTACGCTGTTACGGGCATCGGCCTTTCCTGCGCACCGATTGCCCGCGCG
>JAFGNB010000253.1 GCA_016927235.1 Chitinispirillaceae bacterium | reverse complement strand
GTCCGAAAAGAGCGTCTCGAAGCGGGTCTGAAACCCGATCTCGGCACCCACCTCCGCGCCCCGTTCTTCGGCGACCCGCGCCGCGAGCATCCTGGCCGCCAGCCTGCGCGGCTGAAGGATAAGGATGCGGCCTTCGAACATGCCGGCGTCAAGAATGAATTGCGGAACCTGGGTTGATTTTCCCGAGCCGGTGGGAGCCTTGACGATCAGGCATCTCCCGTTTTTCAGCGAGTCGATGATTCGTGTGCGGTAATCAAGAATAGGCAGGGAGGACATTATCGAACGATTTCCGTGTCGGGGCGGGTGCTTCCCGGTGCGGCTTCCCTCAGCAGACGGGGAGGTACATCGTAAAGGTGCTGCCGCACCCTTTTTTTGAATCGACCTCAATGGTACCATCGTGCAGCTTGATAAGCATTTTTGACAGATGCAGGCCGACGCCGGTGCCGTCGCACTTGGTGGTGTATTTGAACCGGAAAATGTTCTGGCGCACGTTTTCGTCCATGCCGATGCCGTTGTCCGATATCCTGAGCGCGATCTGTCGGTCGTCGAAAAAAGCGCACGAAATGGTGATGATCCCGCCCCCGGCGGGCTTCCTTTCATTGATGGCTTCCACGGCATTGCGGATGATATTGACGAGCACCTGCACCAGCATCCGGCGATCCGCCTTCACGAGAACGCCCGACGTCTGATCCATTTCTATCGTCAACTTGACTTCGCCGGTAAGGTGCCGGGTCTGCGCTGCCGCTTCGTTCACGAACGATTCCACGGTTTCGGGCCTGCGCACGGCCATGGCGCCGATATCGAGCCGGCGCGTCGTTTCAAGCACCGAATTCAGGCTCTTGATGCCGTCGCGCAGCGACTCCATATACTGCTCTATCTTGGAACTCCCCTCGATCGAGCCTTTTTCTTCCTTCACCATCGTGATGAGGGAATCGGCCGCCGAGATGATGGCCATGGGGTTGCGGATCTCGTGCAGAATGATATCCTTGACTCTGGAGACCTGGCCGACTTTCGCATCCAGCTCCTGCGACATGTTCTCGAGGATCGCCTCATACTGGCGCCGGGAGATCCAGTGATCGACCTTTTCCTTGAGAATTTTTATATTGTACGGCTTGGTGATGTAATCCGTGGCGCCCAGCCCGAACCCCCTGAGCTGATCCTCCTCGCTCATCAGCGCCGTGACGAAAATGAGCGGGATGCGTTTCCACTCCTCGTTTTCCATCACCTTTCCGCAAAAATCAAACCCGCTCATGCCGGGCAGCATGATATCCGACAGTATCAGCGATATTTTGCCGTTGCACGCTTTCAATTTATCGAGCGCCTCGAAGGCGTCGCGGCCCAGGAGCAGATTGTACTCATGCCTGAGCGACTCGATCACCACCTTCATCATGCCGGGATTGTCTTCCACGACGAGCACCGTGGGCAGGGAAGGGCTCATGTTCTCGAACATCTCGATGTTCCCCGTAAAGCTCATCTTGGCGAGGTCGTCGAGACCCATGCTCTGCTGATACTCGAACATGCGGCGCCGCTCGTCGTCGCGCCGGTCCCTGCCCGAGCGCCGCCGCGCCTGACGGCGATCCTCGTCCCTGTACGGTTCATTTTTCACCGGCACGGTCTGGTCGACATACAGCGGCAGCGAAAACCGGAACGAGGTTCCCTTGCCCTCCCGCGAATCCATCCCGACGGTGCCGCCGTGCAGTTCGACGTTCTTCTTTACAATGTATAACCCGAGCCCCATGCCGCCGTGGCGCTTGGAGAGCACGTCGTCGGCCTGGAACATGCGGTCGAAGATTCTGGCCTGCTTTTCCTCGGGGATGCCCATGCCCGTGTCCGCCACCTCGGTAACCACCTTCTGGCCGTCCGTGGCCACGTTCACCGTAATTGCACCCCCCTCCACGGAGAACTTGAAGGCGTTCTGTATCAGGTTGGTGAGCACCTCCTCGATCCTGATAATATCGACGTTCACCACCAGCGGCTTCTCCGGACAGTTGAGCGTATAGGCGATCTTCTCTTCCCGCGCCTTTGGAACAAAGAGCGAGAAGAGGTTTTGCACCACGCCGGAGTAATTGTAGTTCTGAAGATCGAGCTTCACCATCGGATCGTCGATGTTCGAAACCGCGATGATCCGGTCCACATGGCTCGCCAGCTGGAACGCCGCCTGCTGCACCTGCCGCGCCTGTTCCATGATCCGCGGCTGCAGCTCACCGAGCGTTTCCATGATGATGTCGACATTGCCGATCACGATCGACAGCGGCGTCTTGAGCTCGTGGGTGATGTTGGAGATGAATTCTCGCTTGTACTTGTCGCGCTCCTCGAGCTCCTGCGCCTGGCGGGCGATGGTGAGGCGGTTGAGGATTTCTTTTGATCGGGTTCGTGCTTGGATGACAGTGATAATAATAACAAAAGCACTGCTTTCAAGTAAAAATCCTGAATAAATGAAAAACAATGGTTTATTTAAAATAGAAGGCTGAATGAACAATGGCGGAACGACATAGCTGACGATTATCGCTGAAGAGGCGATTACCGAATACTTGGGGCTCCATGGAAAAATTAGTGAAGCAATTAATAGTAACATCAACATTGCATAATAAGGATGAAGCGTACCTATACGATGAAGCATTAAATTGAGAACAACGCAGACGATAATTAAAAGAATGAGTGAAATCCTATCGCCATGCGGATAAAATTTTCTCGTGAAAACGAATGCCGCCAGAAAACCGCATGCTATAACGATGGCACTGCGTCCTATAAGAAACGTTGAAAAGTAGTCCGGGACAATTATCACGTCGAACACGAGTGAAGCAGGAATGATAATAATTGTAACGATGATGGCGATACGGGCGGCATTCCAATTGAGCCTTTTAAGCTCACTATCGAGTAATATTTTCAAATTTGAATTAATAGACATTCGATGCTACTCTGCATTTTTCTGGTATATGTTACGAAAAAGTCAATTGTGCCTCTTTCGTATATTTTCTTTCAAGTATTGTATGCTCTCGGCAATGACAGATTTAAAAAGTGCCATATTACTGATGTTGCAATAAAAGTATTTGTATCGTTTTATTTTTTCAAAAAGAGGCGGCACTGTCTGGTTTGTTCCGCATAATAGTACCGGCTTTGCGATGCTATTCTCGATATAGCTGTTAAGAACATGTTGTGCAATTCGTACCGTAAGTTGAGCTGTCGTTTTATCCTTTTTATTGTTTTGATAAATTCTAAAGGAGTTATTCAATTCCGAAAAATTTATCCCCGGTGATGAGTAATTTGCCACACTGAAGCAGCGGGTACCTGTATCAATATCCTCAGCTGCATATACTTTTCTGTACCGATAAAGCCCCAATCGCTCATATTCCGATTCCAAAGACAAGTTGACTATTGATTCTCTGTTAAGTCCTTCAAGTTGAAAGACAGGAATACATCCTTCTGATAAGAGGAACATTTCGAGTTGCTCTAGATCTGAAGAGTCGGCTTCGCGAACTACATACCGGTTGTGTTGAACGACGTCGTCTGCAATAGAATTATTGTATTGTTTTGGTAGGCAGAAATCAAGATCAATGGAATCCGATATCCATTTATTTGCCACTTTCTCCCTGATATTACCGAAAATGATTGCAGGGAAGGTGTTTTCCTCTCGGTAAAAAAAGAATATATAGTTCTGCTCATTCGGATGTTCGGCGTGCAGGTCATCAAAAAAAACGTTCAGCGAATCGAGTACCTCTTTTGCTATTGAGCCTTTTGCGCCCTTTGCGGCCATAAGATGCTGGACCATCCAGGCATTATCGAAAAAATGAATAGCGGAAAGATGCCCTTTTATATCGCCGTCCTGCTTATACAGGAATACTTTGAAAATGGGATTTTCTCGCTTCAGCAATTTATGATAGGTGTCAATAATGTCCTGGGAGTACGAAAAAATTTGCCGACGTTTCTTGGAATAAATGAATCCCGACTCAAAATAAAACTCCCAAAGTCTGTTTAAATCATCCTCACTCCACTCGTAAATATGCTCGTTAAATGCCTGCTGTATCGCCAAAGCAATTGTATTCCGTCCCTCTATTGATATACTTTTAAAACTTCCCCCTATTCGATATTGAAAGTGTGAATCAGCCCCTAAAAGTGTACATGAAGTGATAAAGAAATCAACTGCTATGCGCTGATGGAAAGGAAAATGAATGGAAAAATTCTGCAATAATAAGCCTGGAAAAATAGGAACAGTCGCTTCGCGGACATAAAAGGACATTCCCCGTATTGAAAGGTCATGGAGATGCCCATACAGAGTACGTTGTCTGCAGAGAGGATGATCAGCTTTTATATAAGTAAGAGCATCATTTTTTTTCAACAGTATCCGGTTGCGCATGCGATTGATATGGCCTTCGGCTTCCCGTTTTATTTCCTTTTGAGAACTGAGAAGAATAGTAACCGTATAGCATCGGTTTTTAATCCAATTTTCACCTGAGAAATCAGTCGTTTCCACAGTACCTGTACAGTTGGCGATTAAAACGCTGTTGCTAAAAAGCAGGATTTCCTTAAGAATTTGTCGTGGTAATAAAAGGCCTTCGGTACGGGCGAGATTAATTCGCAGGTGGCTGTGCGAAAACTCAAGCTGATCATGAGTAATTAATTGTAATGGCTTCCCATTGATAAGGGTGTTGATTCGGACAGTGACATTCCAGTCCGTTTTGAGGAACAGGGGTACGGATGAATTTACTTTTTTATATGCAGGCGATAAAAGTTGTGTTATGTATGAAATCTTGGAGTGTATATCCTTCCTCAACGCGGCAAACCGGATCCCTACCGTTTGTTCGTATCCCGATGTGGTAGATTTGATACGGCTGTAAGCGACAATCCCGTCGATATGTAGTGCTTCACAGTAAGGCATCTGAATTTCAATATTGTGAAGGAATAATCCCTCCGGCATCGGCTTATCAGTTTGTTGCAGAATCATTCTTGCCCCGTTTTCCGAAAGATCTTCCACGCGGCCGAACACTTGATTTTCAGGTATAAATGGATAATGAAATGCAACATATGTTAGGGCGCCGATCTTCATATCCATTCGCTTAAACAGCCGTGATGAAGTGGTCGTTGAAGCATTTACTTTGCGATCGAAGTCAATCGCAATCAGAATCCGGTCAGCAGCTACATTAATCCCGCTGGTTTTTTGTGCATATCCCGTATTCTCCAGAACCATCTGACCGTGCGATTCAATCCTGATTTTTATTCTGTCGTTAAGTATGCGTTCGTGATCGATTTTACTCGCCACGCACCATACACTGATTCCTGCAATTGAAACGTCATGCAATTCTATTGTTTCAGGTGCGGCCAGAATATTTCCGGACAGATCCGCAATGCACGACTGAAATTGATTTTCACGATAATCGATTTTCAACCTTCTTACCGGCCTGCGATCTATTATCGTCGCTTCATCAGGAACGGAAAAGAATAGCTCCCTTTCTTTACTATTGTTTGCTTGAACATTAATAGAATGAAGCGCTATTTCGAACCTTAATGCTCGATCATTATATCGAACAAGTGCGTTCAACCGTACTGAATTTGTCCAGCATGCGATTTTTTCATGTTCTTGCGGAAATAGGAGCCGTGTTTTTAACAGCGGTCCCTCAAGATCCATTGCCACGAGAAGAACTCTCTGTTGCTCATTGCCATCTTTAAAAACTGATATTGGCTTCTGAGTAAAAATAAGAAAATTAATGATACGGGAAAGATGAACCTGCTTATCGTGCATACCTTTGATTTCCTGTTTTAACTATTTTTAATATAGAGGCTGAAGAGGGTAAAGTATTTTATTCCTTAGTGCCTTCAACCATTATATACGGCGTATAGCTGAAAAGACCCGGTGTATCCAAAAATAAGAGGAATTGCTCTTTAAAATGTTTTAGTTCAAATCCGAGATCATTCTTGTTTTTACTTATATAGGAGATTATCTTGTCCAGCTTCATTTCCCAATTTTTCTTGATTGAATAACTCGTATTACCATGGATAACATTATGGCCGAGCATATATACATGGATTTTTTGCATTTCAGAAGATTCAACAAACGAAAAAAGCTTTCTTCCTACCGCAATATCATAATCAGGATTTGCGATTTGTTTAAAGAGCTGCTTCAAATGATTATATAGTTCTGGATCTATTGGATAAAAAGCCATTGCACATGTATCCAGATCCCCGATTACCATCCTGCCGCCGGGCTTAAGAATTCGCTTGAATTCATTAACGACTTTTTTCGGAGAGTTCAGATATTCGAAAACAAATCTGCAGAATATGAAATCGACGCTGTCCGCAGAGAGTGGGATATCCACTATATCGCATTTTTTAGCGATGATTTTAATCCGCGATGAAAAAGGTGCTAGCCTTTTTTTCGCATCCGCCAGCCTTTGCTCTGAAAGATCCAGAAGGTATAATTTTGATGGGTAGTGGCGCCTTCCTAACAACTCAAGCATGATTTCCGAACCTATCCCTACGCCGCATCCGGCGTCAACAACTACGGACGATGGGGGAATCGCTGAAAGATGTATGGTTTTCAACTGCTCCCGCAGTTCCTTTCGATCCGTTTTGATTACCAATCGCGCCCCTTCATCCTGCGATTCAGCCACATAGCGTGAAGCATTGATTTTCATAAGTATGTTCGCGTTTCTCTTCGGGTGGCTGAAGAGTGGATGACCGATAGAGAATTCTATTTTGGGTTACTACGCTATTAGAGTATTATAATATTATAATCTTTCTCGGTGCAACTGATTTTACCTAAAATTCAGCCGGTTACGGTTCGTGCCGATAAACCTCATTTTTTTAGTATATTGTATGATGGCAGCCTAACTACCCGCCTTCTTCTTCCATTCAAGGGGTAATTCATGAAAAGAGCCTCTCATTTTTTCCGTCGTATGAACGGCTGTGCACTTCTCGGGAGTGTCGTGATACCCCTCTGTCTCCTGCACGCCGCCTCGAACCTGAGCTCCTTCAGGCCCGGCCAGGATTGGAAGGATACCGATGGCAGGATCATCGATTGCCATGCGGGTAATATCATTTATCAGGCGGAAACGGAGACCTTTTTCTGGTTCGGCGAACACCGGGGCAGCCCTTCGGGAGTGGCGTGTTACTCCTCGACGGACCTCTATAATTGGAAAAACAGGGGTATTGCCCTGAACAAATCAGCCGCCGGACTCGGCGGCGGCATCATCGAGCGGCCGAAAGTGGCCTATAACGCGACAACGAAAAAGTACGTCATGTGGTTCCACTACGACAGCCCGAGTTATTCGCTCGCCCATCAGGGGGTTGCACTATGCGACAGCGCTCCGGGGCCCTATGCCTTTCTCGAACACTTCGCGCCCAACGGAAACGAGTCGAGGGATATGGGCATGTTTTCCGACGACGACGGCAGGACCTATATCGGCTACGCCTCGGCCAACAATTCCGTTGTCAGGATCGTCGAATTGAGCGGGGATTATCTCGAAGTGACGGAGAACGATTCAATCACCGGAGCTCACTGCGAAGGGCCGGCATTCCTGAGATGGAACGGCACGTATTATCTTTTGACAAGCCTCTGTTCGGGATGGGACCCTAACCAGTCGTCGTACTATACCTCCCCGAACGTCGTCGGGACGTACCGCAAGGGGTACGGGGACGACCGAACCGGCAACCCGTGCGCCGACGATCCGGAAAAAACGACGACGACCTACGATTCGCAGCCCAGCTCCATTTTGAAACTCCCCGGGTACGCGAACGGTTTTATTTACATAGGAGACAGGTGGAACGGGGTGGGCAGCACGCGGTCGCAGTACGTGTTCCTGCCGGTCTTCATCACCGAGAAGGGCTACATGCGGCTTCCGTGGTACGACGAATGGAACCTCGACGTCTTTACGCCGATTTCGATTGACGGGAAGAATCCGTATCGCCTCAGGACGGCAGTCGATGAGCATGCCGCCGGCGGCCGCGGGCTTCACCTCGTTGATCTTCTCGGCAGGAATGCGCCGCATCTTTATTTTAGCGGCGGTAATCGCATGATGATGAACCTCGACCGCGCCCACGCGGGCGACGCTCTTTCAAAGGGCATGTATCTCGTTCGCTGACAAGGCGTCAACAGGGGGGGGGGAAAGAAGCCGTTTCGAGGCCGCCGTGCGGCGCCTGAGGCTTAAGAAATCCGCGTAATGATGAAACCGGCCAGCCGGTGAAGCAGATCGCCCCGTTCGTTGAGAAAGGCGATATCCTTCCATGCGCGATCGACAAGCTCGCGGGCGTACTGTTTCGACGCTTTCATTCCGCAGATCGCCGGGAACGTCGCCTTGCCCCGTTCGCGGTCGCTTCCGGCGTCTTTCCCGAGTTGTTCGGTGGTGCTTTCCTCGTCGAGGATGTCGTCGACCACCTGAAAGGCCAGACCGATACGGCCGCCGAAAGAGGAGAGCTTTTCCAGCGTGTCGACGGACGCTCCGGCCAGCATCGCGCCCATGCGCACCGACGAGCGGATGAGCGCGGCGGTTTTCGATTTGTGTATATACTCGACGGTTGCCCGGTCGACTTTTTTACCTTCCGACTCGATATCGACCACCTGCCCCCCGAGCATGCCGTTGGTTCCGAGCGCCGAGGCGATTTCAATAATAAGGGAGATGTTGCCGGTATTGGCCAGAACTTCGAAAGCGGCGATGCAGAGCGCATCGCCCCCGAGTACCGCCAGCGCCTCGTTGAACGCTTTATGGGCGGTCGGCCTCCCCCGGCGGAGATCGTCGTCATCCATGCAGGGAAGGTCGTCGTGAATGAGGGAGAAGGTATGGAACATCTCGAGTGCCGCGCCTGCGGCAAGCGCCGGTCGGTCCCCGAATGTTCCGCCGCACGCTTCGTAAGCAGCCATGAGCAGGGCGGGACGCAGCCGTTTCCCGCCGGCGAAAACGGTGTACCGCATGAGCGTATGAATCGAAGGGGGGTATTCCGATTCTTTCGGAAGAAGTTCGTCGAGTATTGTTTCAACCGCTTCGGCAACCCTGTTCAGATAGGTTTTTACCTCATTCATCGCTGGTTTTTTCGTTGAGGAATGATTCGAGCGACGTGCCGAGGACCTTCTCCACGAACGCCCCGTCCTCGCCTTTAAACAGCTCGATGATTTTCCCGCGGGTTTTATTCAGATGGGTGTCGCACCTACGCAGGAGATGGATACCGCGCTCGAAGGAGGAGAGCGCCCCCTCGAGCGTGAGATCCTCGCTTTCGAGTTTCTTGACGACCGATTCCAGCTCTTCAAGCGCAGCCTCGAAGGAAGGGGCTTCCGGGGGAGGCGCAACGGGACCGTCGGATGAAACAGGCTCGGTTCCGGGTCGTTTTTTTGGTGACATGAATGGGAAAATATATCAACGGCAAAAGAGGCTCAAAGGGGGTTTGCGAAAATAGAAAATATCGGCCTCGGCGTCGGTATTGCTTTCGGAATCGGGATCGATCGTGAAATCAGGGTTTTCTTCGATGCCGATTCCGACGCCGACCCCGAAGTAAGGAAACGGTGTCTTGTATTACGAGACAGTTACTAAGTCCCCCGCACTATACTACCTGCTCATTTTTTAATGGAATAAGCGGTAATGACCGGGGGAGGCGTTAAACAGCGCGTGCGTGCTCCTTGTGGCTTTGTCCCGCTGGGCGGGATCAGCCGCCAGTCCGGCCAGGGTGGAAAAGTCGAAGTGACAGGGGGAGGCAGGATTAGGTTTAATAAACAAAAACAGTATAAGGCATAATCATTATTATAGATTCATATTTTGTGGCAAAATCAGTACCAATATTGCATTTCTTGCTTAGATATGCTATCTTATCATCATGACGTCGTTTCATCGCATTCTTGATGTTGATAAAAATATCAAGAAGTCCATCTTCCTTTTCGGTCCCCGCCAGACGGGGAAAACCTCTTTACTGAAAGAGCGTTTTCACGGCGCCCCCTATTTCGATTTATTACAATCCGGTCTTTTTTTACAATTCAGCATGCATCCGGAATCTTTTCGGCAGGAGTGCTTGCATGCAATCGAAAAACATCGTTCGCCTTTAATAATCGATGAAATTCAGAAACTCCCCGGACTTCTTGACGATGTGCATAGCCTGATCGAATCCCATAATGCATTGTTCATACTTACCGGAAGCAGCCCCCGCAAACTCAGACGAGGCGGCGCCAACCTGCTTGGCGGAAGAGCAAAGACACGGCATCTTTTCCCTTGTGTATACCCTGAGATTCCCGACTTCGATCTTTCACGTGCCGTCCTGTTTGGAACGCTTCCTTCAATCTATTTATCCGACGACCCCCGCGGGGATCTCCTTGCCTATTGCGGCAACTACCTTCAGGAGGAGGTACAGGCGGAGGGTCTGGTACGTAATCTCTCCTATTTTTCCCGTTTCCTCGAAGTAGCGGCGCTCAGCAACGCCGAACTGGTGAACTTCGAATCACTGGCAAGCGATACCGGTGTAACGTCGAAATCCATACAGGCATACTTTTCGATACTTGAAGATACGCTTATCGGGTCGATGTTGCGGCCGTACCGTAAAACGATCCATCGCAAGGCGGTCGCGACGGCAAAATTTTACTTTTTCGACGTCGGGGTAAGCAACTGTCTGGCGGGCAGATGGGACATCGCACCCAAAACCGAATCATTCGGCAAATCATTCGAGAGCCTGATTTACAATGAAATCAGGGCGTATCTTGATTATACGCGCGACCCGCGTCCCTTGAGTTTCTGGCGCGACCGCTACGGCCACGAGGTTGACTTCATAATAGGAGACGACGTCGTCATCGAGGTGAAATCAACCGAATTCATCTCCGAGAAGCATCTCAAATCCCTGCGTATGTTTTGTGAAGAGATCGCCTGTCCTCACCGCGTGGCGGTTTCCCTTGACGCCCGCCCCCGCCTCATCGACACTATCCGGGTCCTTCCCTGGCGGGAATTCCTCCGAGAGCTTTGGGAAGGGGGGTTCGAGTCAAATGACTGCAGCCGGAGTTGACCTATAGTGAGGTGACGTCCGGTTGTTGACTGGTGCACAGCGCCGGCGTTCAACCGGCAGCCGTGAGGTCGTGCAGCCGTTCGATTGCCTCACCGCAATGGTGAGACGGATCGGCGATGATTTTTTGAAGCGCCGCTCCGGCGCCGTTCCATGCGATATTCCACGGCGCCACGACAAGCTGGTCCGTTGACTCAGGATGCGGGAGCCGGTTGCGGATCGCCGCGATTTTTCCCCACAGGAGCGCCGCGTCGAGCGCCGCGGCTCTGGCCTCGTCGGCGAGTTCGACGCCCAGAAGCGCCCGGGCGGCTTTCAACCTTCG
>JAFGNB010000252.1 GCA_016927235.1 Chitinispirillaceae bacterium | reverse complement strand
TGCCCGCGATCGCACGCCAGAGGGTATCTATCGTATCGGCATAAGCCCAGAGAGACATGGAATAGATACCGTCTTGGGGAAAGTCAAGCCGACTCGCGGCCGTATTCGGCATTGCGATGTAGCTTGACGAGCCGTTGAATTCGCGCGCCGCGCCCACGGCCCCCGCGACCGATGCGGCGGCGGTGATGTTATACGGCGTCCCGTGATAACCGTTTGCGGTGGCGTCGAGCGCATTTCCGTCTCCCTCTTCCGCCAGATGCCATACTCCCTGGAAGCCTTTCACGGTATCAAATACCGACGCGCCGTTCGATTCCGACACCGCGGTCGGATGTCCCCAGTACATCGTGAAAAAATGAGTACTGTCATTGCCGTAGACCGTATCCACTTTTACCCAGATTTCCGCTTTGCGGTCCGCAGCGTCCCAACGCTCGATTTCGTAGGGAAGCGGCGTGTCGTCGGGTTTCTTGAAACGGAGATCGCCCCCGTCGCGACGCGCCTGTGTAAAGTCGATATCGGCATCCGACAATCTGACCAGCACCGGGAAATCATAAATGTTGTTCGCAATCCCGGCGCCGCTCTGGGTGGTATTCAATACGATCCTTTTCGAATGATCCCATCGGGAATAGTCGGCGATCATTCGCACGGCGCCCGCACTCAGGGTGATGCCGGTTGTAACGGTATGAATGTCGGTCGGATCAGTCAGGTCGGCATAATAAACAGCGGGGATTATTCCTGCGGGTACCGAATCGATGAATCCGAGCCCCTCGTGCACCTCGCCATAAAGAGACGTACCGGGCACATATACATAGCATTGTGCGGCGTCGCAACCGTTGTGAACCTGTACCTTGAGCGCGCCGGGTTCGGCGAGTAAGGCTGCGGTTGCATAGGTGATGGCGGAATCGATTATGACCGGGTTAATGAGTGCGCGTGTTCGGCTGTCGATGGCGACCGCCTCTATGGAGTAGGCGCCGGGTGCGAGTCTGCCGAATTCATACTCGCCCGCCGAATCGGTAGTGTCGATACGGGGTGCACCGGTGTCCCGGTAAGGATCAAAATCGGCCGGTCGCAGGGAAACCTGCGTATTCAGCGCCGGCAGGCCGTCCTCCCGGCAGATCATACCAACGACCTTACCGTTATCCGTGGAGCTGGATCCTCCCGCCACATCGACGGTCGTGCAGAAAAAATGGCCCGGGGCCGCTATACTGCAGCAGAGCAGGATGCCGTAACAACGTTTCATTGCCGCACCCCCGCTTTCCCTCCCGTATCGAGTTCCCGGCTAAGCGGAAAAAGCTGCAGGTTGATCTGGTAGACGCGGTTCGAGCATGAATCACCGTTTACTATGGCCACCACCCGGTCGCGGAACGCCTCCATCTCAGCCACCAGGACATCATAACATGCCTTTGAAATGCCGACGGTCACGCCGTAAATCTGTCGCTCGTCAATCGGCGTATTATCCAGTGCGATTTCCGCCTTCCTGATCATTTCCCGGTTGAATGAGCGTACGGCCATGCGCGCTATAGTACTGTCCGAAATGATTGCGGCGGCAGTCTGTCGAAACGTCCCGTCGGGCAGTTGTTTTATCATACCGAGATTTTTAAGGAGTTTGATCGCGAAGCGCACCTCTCTGACGGTGATCTGCGGCGTCACGGCGGCCGCCAGACTTTTATAATCGCCCTTGAAATCGTATAAACTCACCATTTCACGGACAACAGGAACAAACCAGTGATTGAAATACTCATGTTGCAGGGCAGCCAGCCGCTGCTCTTTGACCGTATGCATCATCGAGAGCATTACCGTGTAATGCTGCTGTTTTTCCTGGGCAGATCTGGCTTGGTTGAAGAGAACTAAATGCCGGAAAAAATCAGCCTCTTTTTCATTGAGCTTAAGAGCGGCGATGAATCTATTTATGGTAAGATCCGTGAGGTTTCGTTTGGATTCGATGATCTGTTTAAGAAAATTGGGCGAATTGATCCCCGCTTTTTTTGCAAAATAACGGTAAGAAAAAAACCTGGAGGTTCTTTTCTGCTCCTCGTAGTAGTCCTTGAGAAATAACCGGTAATTTATATATGAAAAAATCGGGTTCATAAAGACACTATTTAATATAAACCTGCCGGACGGCGGCTGCATGGAAAAAAGAGGTGAGATTTTAAATTGTGTATACGAGACGTATACGGATATAATAATAACTTATTGATTTATAGCGTAAATTACAATTTATTTATAAAATATTAAAATCTTTGTATACTAAGAGCGCGTCAATAAATACGTTTTGTAGGAAAAACCGAACGAAAGAAAACATGGCCGCAAAGCTCGACCGCGCGACGAAATGGCGAACGATGACGAGCAGCGGCCACCGGCCAAACAGGCATAGTAACAGATATGAGGCAATTGCTTTCTTCGGCTCATGCCGTAATTTTCGAAAAAACGTTTTCCCTACGATTATCATCGACGAACGGAAAATGTGTCGGGGGCCGGGTCGTTTCGCTTTATTGACGGTTAAAATACCAGCCTGTTCAGGAAATCAAGCGCCTGGCGTGTCCAGGGAAGAAAGATGTTGCCGATACCGAGAAGGATAAGGGCGATTTCGACGGCGAATAGCAGTCCCGCCAGAAGACAAAGGTTCACCATGATGAGTACGAAAGCATGACGCACACTGCTGTGACGATTGCTGATGATGAGCCGCTGGCCTATTTCCAACAGATTTCTTGCCATTCTACGGTTACTCCTTCGCTTGCCGGCGGTGTACGGTCGAAGCCGCTGATGGCAGGCCGCCGGCACTGATGGATCGTTATGGCGAACATTGGGCACGACGGAGAAGTACCGCCTTGTCACCTTCAGAGATACGGCTTTGTGCCATTACCACCATATTCAGTGTCGATGACGCTGCGCCGACATGTCCGATGCTGCCGATAACGCTGATGTGTGCAGGGCTTTTTTTGTCGTCACGGTGATAGATACCGAAGACGTCGCCCAACTCAACCCCCTGCGTGCTCCCTTTATCTAATATAATCATTTGGTAGGGGTAGGGGCTCTCAGTTTGTTCGACGCGGGTAAAAACGCTGGCGTTTATCGAGACCGGGGGATCGATAAGCGTGTCGATAGTGCAACTGGTAACGTCGGTTGCCGGAGCGACCCGCTCTTTACCGACGATCATATCGGTCATCTCGAACAGAAGCGCCTCGACCTCTCTCCCCGCTGTTTTACCAACGCATGCGCGTCCAACCCGTTTGACAAGGTTCATCGGCCGGTTGTTGAAACGCACGAAACGCAGCGATCGGTAAATATCAACCGTGTCGTTGACCCGGTAGACGGCGCTTGAAATCAGCCTGAAGGAGATAGTGGAGAAGCGCTGGTAGGACTTGCCGATTACCGGCGGATTGACAACGGCGTTTCCGGGAAAAATGTTTCCCGAACGGTCTTTCTCCGTCCAGAGAAACGGAACCGATGCCAGGTATCCCTTGGAGAGCACGTCCTTCAAACGCAACGAAAGGAGCATGGAGGAATCCCCCGGATATTCGGGCGATTCGGTAAGCTCATTTTTTACGGCGGAGGTTTCATCCAGTGCCCCGACTGTTTCCGAGGAGAACTCCCGTGCGTTTTCGGAAGTTTCGCTCGAGGCGTCCGCGTAGCGTCCGGGAATCTGCAATTGGTTGCCGGGATAGATGAGATCGGGATTGGCGATGTAACGGTTGACCTCCCAGAGTCGCTGCCATTGGAAAGGATCGCCGAGAAACTGGAATGCAAGGTCCCAAAGCGTGTCACCGGGTTTTATAATATAGGTTCCATCCTGATCCGACACATTGAGGGAAGGCGTCGCGGCAGGCTCACGTGCCGGTTCGTACAACGATGTCTCGCTCTCTTCATCCCAATCCTGGGCTATTGAGGAGGGGATCAATGCGAAGAAGGCCGTCAGCAAGAGGATAATCGTATGAAATCTCATAATTCTATTTATATGATTCCGGTAAGGATCAGTCAATAAATGATTTTGCGGCGGGCGCTAAAGAGGTATTTTAAAGGGGGGAAGCAATCGGCCAGGTTAACCGAAGGGAGTTTTTCCATGGGTGGGCATATATGCGTAATCGGGGGCGGCGTTACCGCCGCGGCCGGTTTTTCTGCCGGAGGGATACGTGCGGGGATCAAGCAAAGCGGAGATCCGGATCTCGCCCTTCTTTTCAGCGAAAGGCGATGCACCGGAGCCGGGGTATTTACAATAAACAAAATTCGCGCATCGAGCGTCGATTGGAGCCGGTCGCATTTGCCGTCGCGGGCAATCCGCGCAATCGTCTGCAACAGCGGCTGCGCCAACGCCTGCACCGGCAGGCGGGGCGCTAAGGATACGGCGGCGACGGCGCGTCTTGCAGCTTCATCGCTCGGGGTCGCCGCCGATACGGTGCTTGTGGCCTCCACCGGCGTAATCGGCCGCTTTCTCCCCCTTTCCACCATCGCCGCCGCCATGCCGGAACTGAAGAAGCGACTTTCCCCTAGCGGGGGAACGGCCTTTGTCCGGGCGATCATGACCACCGACCGGGTAACAAAGGAGTCCGCCGTCGCTGTCAAAATCGGCAGGAAGGGATACACCATCGGCGGATGCGCCAAAGGAGCGGGAATGATCCGGCCCAACATGGCGACCATGCTCGCCTTTATCACCACCGATGCGGCGATAGCTCCTTCCCGGCTTAATCCTATTGTTAAACGGGTCGTCGACCGCACCTTCAACTGTCTTACGGTCGACGGCGACACCTCTACCAACGACATGCTGCTGGTGCTGGCGAACGGGGCTTCACAATGTTCGGTTGCCTCAAAGTCATCATGCCTCACTTTCGAGGAGGGGCTTTCTGCAGTATGTAATGAACTCTGTACCAAGATCGCAGCCGACGGCGAGGGCGCCACCAAACGTGTTGAGGTGCATGTCAAGGGGGGAGCCACCGATGCGGAAGCGAAGCAGGCTGCCCTGGCGGTCGCCGATTCTAACCTGACCAAATGCGCTCTCTTCGGCAATGACCCCAACTGGGGGCGCATCGCCTGCGCCGTGGGGTACTCAGGTGCACGGTTCTCCGATCGGACGATGACCATTCATCTCTGCGGAATTCCGGTGTTTAAAAATCTGCGTCCCCTGCCGTTCGATCAGACGAAGGCTCACAACGCCCTGAAAAAAAAGGTCGTTTCAATAGAGATCAATCTCGGTATGGGAAAAGCGAGCGCCGTCGCTCATACCTGCGATTTCAGTTATGATTATGTAAAAATCAATGCGGAGTACCATACCTGATGGTAATGGAAAGATGTCGGAATGAGAGGATGAAGCACTTGCCGCATCACCGGCGCACCTTTGCTTCCGACTCACCAGGTGAAATGAATCCCGCCGCGCTGACCGTAGCGGACGGTGTAATTCCTGAAATAAATGATGCTGCTTTGCCAGTAAAGCGACAGGTTTTTCGTCATATTGACGCCCAGGAGCAGCGGAAGGGTGAAATAACGGCCGATCTCCGGAAAAGAGATGAGGTATCCGTCGTTAAAGGAGGGATTATAAATGGAATACGACGGAACGAACGTGGCGTAAAAACGGCGCGAAATCTGATAGCCGATTCCCGCCTGAACCGAACCGCCGTAGAGGTTGGTGTCGGTTTCGCACTCAAGGAAACAATCCGCCATCAACCAAACCCTTTCGTTAAGGGGGCGCTTGTAATTAAGGGAAGCCCCGAACAGAAGCAGGTATCCGGTTGAGCGATAATAATTTAATCCCCTCAATCCGGCGGTGACGGCGGCGTTGGTGCCGGTAATGCAGACTTCGTTATTCCGAATTTCAGTGTTTTTCAGCAGGTTGTATCTGAATATCGCCGGAAGATAAAACTCCCCTTTGTCGCCGATGTCGAACAAGCGGCATACTGTCAGCGGTTGTCGTGTATCGCTTTTTTTATCGTAATCGTCGCTATTGACATATGCGCTTCCATCGATTCCAAGGCGGACGGAACGTGGAGGCAGGGAAAGAGGTCGCTCGATCTCTTCGATCGGCAGGGCAACCTTCGACCGCAACCCCGCACATCCGTCGCCAAATACCAGGGCGAATAAGGCGATTGCCGCGACGGAAAGGAATCGTGCGACATTCATATAAGGCGTCCTTAATCAATCCGTCCGTTGTGGCGCGGTAATGGAACGCCGCTCCGTTTAACGGTTGCATTTCCCGATCGGCTCTTCAGCGGCGCAAGATTCATACGATGTTCCTGCCGATGAATGAAATCTAACAATTCCATCGCGGCGCGACAAGAAAAAAATGCCTTTCCGCGGGAAGGGGTGAAGTGTCCCGCACCGGTGATGAAGGTTTCCCGCTGAAAATGCATCACTCCATTACTCCTGTGATCACTCTTAAAAATGAATAACCACCCGTACCCCCGCCTCACCCTGCGGAAGCAGAGGGCCGAAACCCTTGAGATGATAATTTCGAAGGTAAAGAATTGTATTGACACTCTGGAGGATATCCCACGAATACTGCAGCGTTGCTAACGCGTTCTCCTCCGGTAATGCCGCGAGCGTCACCAGCGAAACTGACATCAGGTCGTTGATGACGTACTGCAGCGATACGAACAGGTTGTGCCGGTCGTAGACCGGGTGCGGCGTACCTTCTTGCCGGTAGAGGTATTCCGTCCCGAAAAAAAAGATGGTACGAATCGAATAATCGGCACCGGCCATCGCCTCGAAACGCCACTCCCGGCTGTCGCGGTTGTATCGTGTGACGATCTCGCCGGTCAGTCCGGCGACGGCGTCGCCTTTAAACGCTATTCCGGCGATTCCTTCACGTGAGTGATGGCGGTACATCCCCGCCGCCGAAACGTCCCATCCCGAAAGCGTGGTGAACGCCCTTAGCGAGGTCGCATAGTCGCTATTTCCAATGGGGAATCCCGTCACCGCGTCGATCCCCGACACCTCTCCCAGCGGGAAAGATGCCATGACGATATCGCTGCCGCTCCGTTTGAACGACAGTTCGAACAGATTAACCGTCGAAAAAACGTCAAGCGGCGAAAGCAGCATGCCCTTGCCGTAGTTGACTACCTGCCGCCCGAGGGTGATATCCGCCCAGGGCAGGTAGAGCGCTCCGTAGAGCATCCGCAAATCGGCAAGAATCGGTGCGCTCCCCGACAGAGCGGTAATGGTCCGATCATTCGCCGTTGAGTGCACCAGCGCCGCATACGTTCCGTAAACTTGATATATGTCAATCAACCCCTCGACCTTTGCCGATTTCGGCTGCAAAGTCCTGATAGTGAGGGTAAGCATGTTCGTTCCGGCGAATAAGAGCGTCGAATCAGCGCCTGCATGGCCCCGGTACCATCCCGATGCATCGAATTGCAGCGATCCGTGTGCAGCCAATCCGGACTTTTCCGTTGCTCCTTCGATTGCGAAAAACGCGGTAACCACCACTACCGCCGCGATGTGCCGTTGGGCATTCATCCGACCCGCTTTCATCCCCCCCGCCTAACGCCGCAGGTTCCTCATGGTAAACATACTTTCATCCAGCGGCGCATCCAACGAGATCGATTCCGTGGTGAATACCGTCCGGCTGTTTTTACGAAGGGTGTTGATCATTTCGACTTTTACGGGATACCACATTTTTCCGATCTCCTTGACTTCAAGCACTTTTGCGACTTTGAGCTTCCTGCCGCTTTTCGCAAACAACTCCTCCTTCCAGGCAATAAACCGTCTCTTCTCTACCCACATGACCCGCTTGAAGTACGGAGCGTCTTTACCTTTTGCCGTAAGCGTGAGGAGGTGGCAGTCGTTGCCGTTGTACGCTTCTTCGCCGGTGATCGCGACATCGTATTTATCCGAGAGTTTGTCCGCTTCAAGCGCGTCCTCGTACGAAACATCAGATCCCATCATTCCCTCTTTGAGCATGTGACCTGAAATCTTTACCACATCATTCTCTTCGGGAAAATAGATCCAGAGATCGTCGCCCAGCATCAGGTACTTCGTTCCCTCATCCTCTGCGTTGGTAAACAGCACGAGCGAGCGATTGCCTTCCGAAAGACCTGAAATCTCCATGGTCTTCACCCGCACTTCGTCGTCGACGATGATTTCCATTTTCGCCGTCGAAACGATGCTCTTCCACGTTCGGTTGAGATCCATTTTCTTGAGGATTTCATTACCGTCGATCGCTGCGATACCCGTTGTCGCCAACAAGACAAGATAGAGAAACTTCATTTTCATCATAATCGCTCCTTCACAAGGTCATTTACTCCTTCTGGCTTCTGACTCCTGACTCCCGAATTCTGTCCCCTTCCTCATCTACACGCTCTTTATCGCGTCCACGGCATTCATCGTTGCCGCCTTGCGTGAAGGCACTATCGAGACGACTACCGACGCCAGAACGCCTATGGCGATCGCCTGAACGAGCTTGCCGAAATCGATTGAAAAATAGATGACATTATCCATGGGAAAATTGAGCGCCCCCATCATTTTCGTGAAATCGATGCCGTTAAAATGAAAATAGATTGAAACGCCAATTCCTAAAATCGTCCCTGCAAGGCTGCCGATACTCCCGAGTGACATGCCTTCCATGATAAAAAGCGCCAGCGTTTCCCACCGTGATAACCCCATCGATTTCAGGATTCCGATTTCCCTCCGTCGCTCGAGCACGATCATCATCATGATATTTCCGATAATAAAGGCCCCCAGGAGGGCGACGGCAAAGTAGATGATTGAATAGAGGGAGCTTGCCAATTTGACCAGATTACCGTAATCGCCGATCTCCGTCCAGGGGGTGACCGCCAGTGCATCATCGCCGATTTTGTCTCTTATTGCAGCAGCGACCTCATCAGCATCCATATAATCGTCAATCATCAATAATAGCTGCTGAGTGGTATTGCCGGTGCGCAATAACTTTTTCGCATCCGACAAGGTTATCTGGAACACGGCGTCGTCAAGCGACTTGAGTCCGGTTTTAAAAATCCCGACAATGGCGAATTTCCTCATATGTAATGCATAGTCGCTCCCTTGTGCCATAACTTTCATGGTGTCGCCGACAGTGTAGTCAAGCGCTTTTGCGATCCGCGCCCCGATGATCGTCTCCCGCTCATTCTGAAGGTATCGACCGCCCGGAAGGATCGCTTTATTGAGGAGAAGAAGATTCTTCTCGACAACCGGATCACCCGCAATCGCCAGTGCGGTCTTGTTGTACCCCTCATTACTGAGAAGCACGCCGAATGCTATTCGCTCCGCAATCATCCTGACTCGTGATGCGATGGCAGGATCATTTTTTATACGATCGATGATCGCCTGCGGGTGATCGATGTTTTTCGTCACCGGGCTGAAGCGGTACTCTTCCTCGTACTTTTTTGTCGTTATGCGTATATGACCGCACTCGTTCTTGGTGTAATTTTTTACAAGCGAGGACATGTAACCGTTGATGAACGACTGCATGCAGATAATAAAAGCGACCGCCAGCATTACCGAAGTTATTGCCAGAATTGAACGCCTTCTATTGCGTTGGATATTGCGAAAGGCCATTTTCAACAGATAGGACATTTATCCCTCCTCGTATCCCCTTTGAATCTCTATACAAACCTCAGCGCATCCGTCACCGCAATTTCAGCGGCCTTGCGGGCGGGAATAACTCCGGCAAGCACTGCAACCAATACCCCGAAAATAAACATTGCGACAAATGCGGGGATGTTCCATTCCGCATGGATGGTGCCCCAGTACGGCAAATCTCCCGCGATACTGCTGTCGCTGTAGATGGCATCAACGGCGAATCCTTTGACGGCAAGATACCAGGTGATCAGCCCGCCGAGCAGCAGCCCCAGCAACGAACCGACGATTCCGGTAACGACGCCTTCCATGGCAAACATCAGCATCACGTGTGACGGCGGCATGCCGTGAGCACGCAATACACCCACCTCGCGTATCCTTTCGTAAACGCTCATGAGCACCGTATTGAAAATGCCGATTCCGGCAATGAGCAGCAGAATGCACAGGAACACCACCCCGAAAGCACGCTTACCTTTTGCGAGCTCCAAAAACGCCGCACTGTGCTCCATGAAGGTGGTCGCGGAAAGATCAGGGAATGACGTCACGATTCGATCCTTTACTTCTCCGGCATCGGCGATCATGTCTTTGAGATTGACCCGACGCTCAAGAGCGACGGCGGCTTCGGTCACGAGTCCTTCAAGATCGAGGAACTCATCCGCCGTCGCATAGGAAATAAGCACGGTACTCTGATTGAGGCCGGGATCCGTGGTATGCAACACTCCAACCACTCTGAATTCATCGGCATTGCGGCTGTCGTACTTCGTCAAAGCGTAGAGTGTGATGAATCCGCCGACATCGACGCCTAAATCCTCGGCGAGTTTCCTGCCGAGCACGATTTCGTTTGATTTTCCCGAGAGATATTCACCCTCCATGAACCGCTTCAATTTAAAAACCGCTGTGTCCGTGGATGGATCAACCGCAATTCCGACAATCGGTACCGTCTTTTCATAATTGGAGAGCTCGCCGAGAAATTGTGTCCGGGGAGTGATGCCGATAACGCGCGGGTCGCCGGAAAGTCGTTGACGGATGGCCGATACGTTTTCGATTCCGTGTTTGAGGGGATAGGCTTCCTTGTCGCTTTCATATGCTTTTGTCCGAACGGTAATCGCGGAAAACGATAATTCAATTACATTGTCGATGCCGCCACGGTCCATACCGAGCATGATGCCGTCCATATACAGATAAAACGTTATCCCAACGGCAATCACGACTGCAGAGCTGACGGTGCGGCGCTTGTGCCGTAATATGTTTCGCAGGGCAATTTTAAAAATAGTGCCCATGGTTATTTCCTTTCATCCGAAAAAACGGTGCCGTCCCTGAGCACAACGATGCGGCGGGCGTGCGCCTCCATTCTTTTATCATGGGTGGAAAAAACGAATGTCGTCTGGCGATTACCGTTCATCTCCTGCATGAGTGCTATGACGGCTTCGGCCGTTTCGCTGTCAAGATTCGCGGTTGGTTCGTCGGCTAAAACGACGATCGGATTTTTCACAAGGGCACGGGCAATGGCGACACGCTGTTCCTGACCTCCCGACAGTTCCCGCGGAAGCCGGTCGGCCATGCCCGACAGCCCTACGGCATCGATCACCTCGAGCGCTTTGGCGGCCATTTCCTTTCGTGTGAGCTTCCGGTCGATAACGAGCGGCAGCTCGACGTTCTCCTGCACGGTGAGTACGGGAATCAGGTTGTACGACTGAAAGATGAACGCGATATTATCCTTGCGATATTCGGAAAGCGCCTTCTCGTTCATAGTTCCCAGCGCGACGCCGTTATAGACGACACTTCCGGATGTCGGCGTATCAAGACAGCCGATAATATTAAGGAGCGTCGTTTTTCCGCTTCCGGACGGCCCTACAATGGAGAGGAATTCCCCTTTTTCAATAATGAGGTCCACTCCGCGAAGTGCGTTTACTTTCCGATCGCCTTTACGGTAATCCTTTCGGATCCCTTTCAGATCAAGGATTGACATCAACAACCTCCTTGGCGGTTATGCAATTCATACCCAACGAACGCGCCGGTGGCGGTTTTCTCGACCGACGGCACCGTCTCTTGAAGTGTCCCCGGCATATGCAGCCGGTTTCCTTAATACCTAACCCCTCCTATAAGAGGGGTATGCGTATCGGGTCAGGTATCCATAAAATACCTTATGGGGACCTCTAAAAATTCATTTCCTATTACGGCCGGCTACGAAATCCGCATACGTCGTTGCA
>JAFGNB010000019.1 GCA_016927235.1 Chitinispirillaceae bacterium | reverse complement strand
TCATGTCCCATGAGTGGCATAAACTCTCGCAGATGGTGAACGATCAGGAGATCATCGTCACCAGGGTAACGTCGCCGAAAAGCCGCATTACGATCGAAGGCGAATTCAATCTGCCGCCGCTTGCCAAACTTCCGTATGAAGATCAGGTATTTGCAGGGATGTTCATCAAGGTCCACGGATCGATTAAAGAGATGGAGCAGGCGTTCGGTATCAGTTATCCAACCGTCAAAGCGAGGCTGAACAGAATAAGCCGGAGTCTGGGTTTTGTGGAAACGAAGGAGGTTTCCGACAAGGAGGAGATTCTTTCGAAACTGGAGCGAGGCGATATTTCAGCTGATGAGGCGATAAAGGAGCTGACATGATATTTCCACCTGCGCTTATCAATGTAGAAGTAGGCGGCGGTCAGCGGAAACCGTGGCGATTGTGGCTTCCGGTGATTCTGTTGTGGCCGCTTCTGGTGATTGCGGCGGCGATACTGCTTCCGCTCGCGGCGGTTGCGGAGGTGTTTTTATCCGCGAAAGGAGTACGACCGTTCTCGCTATTGATTGCATTATCACGGGTAGTGGCCGAACTGCGGGGGACGCAGGTCGAAGTGACCTCGAAAAGTCCGGTTAAAAGAGACCACGTTTCATTGTACATTTTTTAAAAGGAGATTGCTATGAGCGAAGACCGCAAACGGATATTGACCATGGTGGCCGACGGAAAAATAACCGCCGAGGAGGCCGAGCGGCTTCTCGGGGCGCTTGGAGAAGGCGGCAACGGCGCGGCCGGCGAAACGTCGGCGTTGCAGAGCGCGTCCCCGAAAAAAGACCTCAAGTACCTCCGGGTCGTGGTCGACAGCACCCAGGGCGACAATGTGAATGTCCGCGTTCCGGTTGCACTGCTGCGGGCAGGACTTAAGCTCTCCGCCCTTGTCCCGCCGCAGGTGTATCAGAAAGTATCGGCCAACATGGCTGAAAAGGGGATGAATTTCGACATCAACGCCATGCTGAAAAGCGGCGATGTCGAGCAGCTGGTTGAGAGCATGGGCGAGCTGAATGTGGATGTCAATGCGGCGAACGGGGATAAGGTGCGGGTGTTTTTCGAGTGAAGGCGGTTGAAATCACCAATTCACTCGGACATCCTCCCGCACTCTGAGCCCCTCATTGCGCCGGGCAGTCTGATCTCAATTGAAAAGAGCGTGATTTATTCGTAAGGTCACTGCTGCCGCCTCCTCTGCGAAAAGACGGCAGCAATGACGGCGGCATCACTCGAACGACGAAATCGCCTTGAACAGCTCGCCGAGCTTCGGAGCGATGATGATTTCGGTCCGCCGGTTAAGCGCCCTGTTCTCCGGGGTGTCGTTTACCGCCTTGGGAAAATATTCTCCCCTGCCTGAGGGGGTGATCTGCCGGGGCGGAATGCCGAAATCGCTACAGAGAATCCGCACGACCGACGTTGCACGTATGACGCTCAGGTCCCAGTTGTCATTGAACCGCTCCGTTTTTATCGGAATACTGTCGGTATGCCCTTCGACAAAGATATCGAGATCGGGATTTTTCTCAAGGACCTTGGCAAGCACCCCTAAAGCCTCTTTTCCCTTCTCATCAACCTTGGCGCTTCCCGACTTGAACAACAGTTTGTCCGATATCGCCACATACACTTTTCCATCCCTCAACTCGACGGTAAGGTCGTTCGCGTCATACTGCTGAACGGCATTCTTGATAGTTGCGAGCAGGTTTTTCATCACGTTTTGCTGCTTTTCGATGAGTTGCCGCATCTCTCCGATACGCTTCTCCTTTTTTTCAATTTCCGCCTGCTTCTGTTTCAACGCGGCATCCATTTTTTCAATCTCCGTCTGTTTCATTTTCAGGGCGGCATCCATCACCTGCTTCTGTGAGAGGGCCTTCGACGACAGCTGTGAAAGCTGTTCGTTCAATGCTTCATTGAGTCGTTGTAAAGAATCTCCCTCCTGACGGCAGGCGCTGTCGGCCGAGTCGAGCGATGCAACGGCGCGGTTGAGAGAATCGATCAGCGTTTTCAACCGGTCAGTGGTATCATTGCATGCTTTTTCGCGACCGAGACACTGTTTCTCCCGTTCGATGCAACTGTTCTTCTGCTGCTCCATATCGAGAAACACCTTTTTGGAAACGCAGGAGATTATTGAAAAGCAGAGGAAAACCGTCAAAACCGCGAAAACGGCCTTGCTGTTTCTTATCGGGCGGAAAACGTCTGTCAACATAGCGCCTTCTCCTTGTTGAAGGGTGAAAAGATACAATAGTGACACGTACTTTTATTTCCGGTAAACATCGCCCCATTGAAAAATACTACATCATCATTTCTTAAACAAAAAAACAATCCCCCATTATCATCGATTGCCGCATGCCGGGCGTACATGACTGAACAATCACTTCAAGCGTCAACAGCTCCGCCGCCCCTCTTCCCGGCGATTTCGGCCGCGATCGACGGAAAACCGGCCGGGCCACCAATTATTTTTACCCTTTCCGATCATGGCGGCCGCTGCCGGCGCAAAGGAACCGTATGGCGAAAAAAGGCTACTCGTTCGGCACCTTCAAGGGCGTCTTCGTTCCCAGCATTCTTACCATTCTCGGCGTGATCATGTACATGCGCTTCGGCTGGGTGCTGGGGTGCACGGGGCTCGCCGCCACGCTGCTTATCGTCACCATTGCGACCTCGGTGACGTTACTCACCTCCCTTTCGCTCGCCGCGTTGGTCACCAACTCGCCGGTCGGTGGAGGGGGTGCCTACTATATCATTTCACGGTCATTGGGCATCGAGGCGGGATCGGCCATCGGGCTGCCGCTCTACTGCGCGCAGACACTGGGCATCGCCTTTTACATCAGCGGCTTCGCCGAATCGGTCAGCCTGATGCTTCCCTTCCTTAATGTCAAGATAATCGCCGTCGTGACCCTCGCGGCGATCACTTTGCTGGTTTTTTTCTCCGCCGATTTCGCCCTTAAAACGCAGTACATCATTCTTACCCTTATCACCCTTTCATTGGTCTCTTTTTTCCTCGGCAACGGCGATCGCCTTCCTCCTCCCCCTGAGGATTTCGTGATGAAAACGCTCCCGTTCTGGGCGGTGTTCGCGGTGTTTTTCCCGGCGGTCACCGGTATCGAGGCGGGACTGGGCATGTCGGGTGATCTGAAAAATCCCGGCCGCTCATTGACATGGGGGACACTCGGAGCGGTTGTAATAAGCTATGGAGTGTATATGGCGGTACCGCTGTTGATGAACAGATACGTCCCCGACCGGCGTATGCTGCTCTCCAATAGTCTTATCATGTCCGATATCGCCCGCTGGAAGTGGGCGGTGATCGCCGGGCTCTGGGGGGCAACGATCTCAAGCGCGGTCGGGTCGCTTCTGACCGCACCCCGCACCATGCAGGCGATTGCCGCCGACCGTATCATCCCCCGGTTTCTCGGAAAGGGATTCGGTGAAAACAACGACCCGAGAATCGCCACCACCATATCATTCTGCATCGCACTAGCGGGAATACTTCTCGGCGACCTCAACCTCATTGCTCCAGTGCTCTCCATGTTTTTCCTTACCTCATACGGCCTGATCAACGTCTCCGCCGCATTCGAAGGTATCATCGGCAGCCCGTGGTGGCGACCAACGTTCCGCACGCCATGGCTCGTTTCGGCAATAGGGGCGTTTATCTGCTTCGCGGCAATGTTCATGATCAATGCCGGAGCGTCGTTTATCGCTATTTTCCTCTCCGCCTGTTTCTACCTTTTTACCCGACACCGCCGCCTCAAGGCCCACTGGGGCGATGCAAAGGCGGGGATTCTCATGTGGCTCATCCAGACCGCGGTGTACAAACTTGCCCGGAAGAAACCCGACGAGCGCACCTGGCGGCCCAATATCATTGTTTTTTCCGGCGCGCCCTCTTCGCGATGGTACCTGGTCTCCCTCGCCGATGCGCTCAGCCGCGGCCGGGGGATGATGACGATCGTAAGCATCGTGTCACAATCGATAAGCAAGGAACGGACCGGCCAGCTGCGCGAAAGCATCAGGTCGTACCTCGACCAGCGGGGCGTCGAGAGCCTGGTAAAAATCTACTCGTCTTCAAGCTTTACCAAGGGAGCAACGACCCTGCTGCGCACCTACGGATTCGGACCGCTCGTTCCCAATACCGTGCTCATGGGCGATCCGTCCGAGGAGCTCACTCCCGACAGTTACCTCGACGTCGTTCATGCCGCAGCGGAAGAGCGGTGTAATTTGATTATTGTCAAGGAAGACGGCAGGAAGGACAACCGGGAAGAAAAAACCGACCGTCGCCGCATCGACATCTGGTGGGACCAGGAGAGCGAGAATGCCGGGCTGCTGCTGGCGCTTGGGTTTCTCATGAATTCCAGCAGGCACTGGAGCAGGTCGTATCTTATGGTGCATACGATTCTCACCGATACCAACGGCGAGAAAGACATCGAGAAGCGCATACGGGCGACCGTCAGGAAAATGCGTCTCGGCGCCCATATCCGGATTCACGAAAACAAAGAATCCCGCCCCCACTGGAACATCATCACCGAGACCTCGGCCGATGCGGCGTTCGTGCTGCTCGGCATACACAGCCCCGCTGCTCATGTCCACGCCGAAACGCCCCCTTCTCTGGCATATAAGGATTATTTCGACGGCATTATCGACCGGATGCAGAAGCTCTATGCGGCGGCTGCGGTAATGGCGCACGAGCAGATCGATTTCGAGAGTCTGTTTATCGAGTAGAGGGACGTATGGAAATGGGTATCATCGTGACGAATGAGAATGCGCATCCGTCAGCATTGCCGCAGGAAACGATTTCAAAACATCCCCAACGATGATCTCCCTGCCGACCGTTAGTGACTCGCCGGTGAAAATGTCCGTCATGGATCGTCCCCACATCGAACGGGGAATGCGCAGGCGCGTATCCTGCCAGACGGCGCGGCCGAGAGGAAGCTGACTTACCGTAACGAGCCTGCAGGTAAAACGGGGCACGAGAACCAACAGGCAACCGCCGGCATACCTCCTGGCAAAGGCCAGGATACTTCTGCGGTGAAGGCCTTCGGCGTCGAGAGAAAGATAGTCGCCGCTTTCGAAGATCCGGCGCTGCCCTCGGCGCGCGGCAAGGCACGTGGAAACGGCAAACAGTTTAAGGCGACCGTCGATCATGGCGCCAACAACGTCGCGAACGTCCGCCGCCTTCGCGAGAAGAGCTTCTCGCATGGAATAGTCGACCGGCCGCCGGTTGTCGGGATCGACCAGGCTGAAATCCAAAAGCTCGGTGCCCTGATAAAAATCGGGAACTCCCGGTGCCGTACACTTAAGAATCGCCTGTGAGAGCGAATTGAGCAGTCCAAACCAGGAAATTTTTTGCGCAAACGTCCTCATTGCATCAATAAACAGGGGGCTTATCGATGCATCGAGGCACGAGGCCGTAAAGGCCGACACCGATCGTTCGTATTCGTCGTCGGGTTTGATCCAGGCAGTATGCACCTTGGCTTCACGGACGGCTTTTATCATATACTCCCGCATGCGATCGACATACCCCCCGTCGATCGTGCCGTCGAGCGGGAAGGTTCCCGCCAGCGTCTGATAGAAAAGATACTCATCGTTACGGTCGGGCCAGGTGATGCTTCCCTTTTTCGTCGTATGAACGGTATTGAGCTTCATCCAGGAAAGCACCTGTTTCCCCCATTCGCCGGGCAATTCCGTTATGACCTGCAGCCTCGCGCGGGTATCCTCTCCGCGTTTCGTATCGTGGGTTGCGGTTGCGTTCATCGCATGAGGGTGCGTTGACTTCCGCGTGAGGAGGAATGTGTGGAAATCGCTCGCCGTTATGCCGAAATGCATCGGCCAGCCCCCCACTTCGTTGAGCGCCACATGACGGTTGAAAACGTAAAAAAGGGTATCCTCGAACCCCTTTGCCATAAGCGGTCCGGTAAACTGCTGAAACCGCATGACCGCGTTTTTCCATGTCTCGTCGAAGTCCTGCTGCAATACGGTGTCACCCCGCATCATAAGGAACCGTTCGATGAAATCGAATTCCACCGTCAGGCCGGGCATGGCCTCGCGCGAACGGGAAAGCGTCGAGAAAATGCATCGCGCGTCGTCGCCCGAATACGAGGTCGCCGAGATATACGTGCGGTATACCGGAAAGTGGGCGAGCACCTCGACGAGCGCTCTTCTGAGCCCGTAAAGCGTTATGTCCCTTCCCATGAGATCGATATCCGACACTTCAATAATCAAACGGGCCAGATTGTCGATATCGCCGGCCATGTGCTTTCCGATGATGAGCCTGCGCTTGTCCAGTTGCAGCTCTTCGGGTGCTATCCTTCGGCGGATGAACCGTTCGTATATCCGGTCGAACCGTCGCTCCGATTTTCCGTCGCACAGGACATAATTCGCATGATTGAGAAAATCATAGCCCGTCGTTCCCTGAACTGGCCATTCCGGGGGAATCATTTCATTTTTACTGACTATTTTCTCCACCACGATATAAGCGCGGGGAACGCGGGCGCGAAGTCGCTTCAGATAGGTCGACGGATCGTACAAACCGTCGATATGGTCGATCCGAAGCCCGTTGATCTCCCCTTTTTCGACGAAGCCCAGTATGAACGAATGCGTCATGTCGAAAACATGCTCGCGTTCGATACGGACGCCGATAAGATCGTTGACCGTGAAAAAACGGCGGTAATTGAGCTCTTCCGCCGCGACTTTCCAGAAAGCAAGACGGTAGTGCTGCTTCGCCATAAGCTTATCGAAACGGATATTCGTTTCACGCATACCGGTGCTGAAACCGTTTATCCGTCTTTCGATATGGCGGCGCAAGCCTGAATCCGCCGCGAAGAGTTCCCGGAGGGTTTTTTTTGCCGCGGCGCATCGTTCCGATCGCAGCTGCGGGGATCCGCCGGCGGGAAGATTGTCAAGCACGTGCATCGCCGCTAAAAATTTGTCGCGGTTACCGGGGTCGTCGGTCGTCGGCCCTTCAAGCCCGTCGGCCTCATCGAACAGAACGGCTCCGTAGGAATCGGGAGACAGAGGGTACCGCTGATCGTAATACGCAACCCACAGGCCGCCGTTTTCCAACACGATCCGCAACTCGCCGTCCACCACGCATTGACCGTAGGATTTGCCGAGAAACGGCGCGAGGACGCGACCGCGAAGGCTCTCGTACTGATGGTTCCACGTAATATCGAAAAGATCGCAGTACTGGGATGCGGAACCATGTTCCAACACATCCACCAGATACGGATTTTCATGCGAATAGGCCATATGATTGGGAACGATGTCCTGCAGCCAGCCCATCTCCCTCCGCGCAACCGCGTTCAACAATTCCGTCAGGTCGTCAAGCGTTCCCAGCTCGGGATTGATTGTCGCGTAATCGCATACGTCGTACCCGTGCAAGCTGCCCCTGCGCGCCCTGGTTATCGGGGAGGCGTAAATGTGGCTGATGCCGAGCTTGTGAAGATAGGGGACGATCCGCAGCGCTTCCCTGAATCCGAATTGCGGGGTGAACTGGATGCGGTAGGTCGCCCGTGGAACGGTAATAATAGACATAGGATATTTATCTTCCGGGGTACTCGGTGACGCCCTCATTGGAAATAACGACGAAAACGGCGCATTGCCACGGTTTGAGGCGAAGCGTCGTTTCGGCGCAATCAACGAAATCAGGCAGGTCTGCCTCTTCCGCTTCGCAGGAATCGAAGATCCTGCGCCATTGTCCGCTTCTACCCCAGAGCGCTTCGACTTCATTCCCGCTGAAATTAAAAATACATATAACGGACTGGACATCATGAAGATACCGCAAGGAGATGCACCCCGTCTCCCCGAACCGCCGTATCTCGAGACGCTCCCGGCCGCAGGGCCCGAGTGCGGGGTGCGCATGACGCACGCGAATCAATTCTTTGTAATAGCGCATCATGGCCGATCCCTGCGGTTCCGACCGTTTGCTCCAGTCAATCTTCGATCGTTCGAAGGTAAAAGGGTCAAAAGGATCGGGCGGTTCGCCCGTTTCCCGGAATCCGGCGAATTCCGCTTTCCGCCCCTCGCGCACGGCTTTTCTGAGCGACTCGTCGGTGTGGTCGGCGAAATAGAGAAACGGACAGTCTTCACCGTGTTCCTCGCCCATGAATACGAGGGGAATGTAGGGAGAGAGAAGCACCGCTGCAGCCGCAAGCCGGGCACGGGCCAGATCGGTCAGTGAGATCAGCCGCTCTCCGAGCATGCGGTTTCCGACCTGATCGTGATTCTGGGAGCAGACCACGAATTTTCCGGTGTCGAGCCCCGAGACGTCGTTGCCGTGACTGCGTTTGCGGAATTTCGAATACTGCCCGTCGTAGCAGAATCCTTTTGTCAACGTTCGCATCACCTGATCGCATTCGCCGAAATCAACATAATAGCCGCGACGCTCTCCGGTCAGCACGGCATGAACCGAGTGATGAAAATCATCGTTCCACTGGGCGTGCAGCCCGAATCCCCCGGCGGTTCGCTGGTGCAGCACGCGCGCATCGTTCAGATCGCTTTCGGCGATGAGATAGCGGGAAGGGTCGGCGGCGCCGAACTCCCCCTCGATCGCCTCCGAAAGGCGCTGCAGAAAGGGGCGCGCTCCCCTGTCGCAGATCGCATGCACGGCATCGAGCCGCAGAGCGTCGAAATGAAATTCACGCAGCCAGAAGCAGGCGTTGGCGATGAAAAAAGCAACCACGCCGTCGCTGTAGGGACCGTCGAAATTCAGACTCTCTCCCCAGGGGGTTCTGTAGCGATCGGTGAAGTAGGGTGCGAAATCCCTCAGATAATTGCCCTCGGGGCCCAGATGATTGTAGACGACATCGAGCACCGCGGCGAGATTGAGGCAATGGCATTCGTTGACAAAATACTTGAGTCCGTCCGCGCCGCCGTACGACCACTGGACGGCGAACGGGTACACGCCGTCGTATCCCCAGTTGCGCGTTCCGGGAAACTGGGCGACCGGCATGATCTCCACGGCGGTGATGCCGAGCTCCACGAGCTCGGGAAGCCGGTCGATCGCAGCGGCGAAGGTTCCTTCGGCGGTAAAGGTGCCCACATGCATCTCATAAATGATATAGTCCTCAAGGCGTCGCCGACGCAGGCCGTGGTCGCTCCAGGAAAAACGACGGCGGTCGACGACCATCGAGGGACCGTGCACGCCTTCGGGTTGACACTGCGACGCCGGATCGGGGCGTTCAATCGAATTGTCAAGCCGGTAGCGGTACAACGCCCCGTGACCGACCTTTTCAACCGTTGCCGTCCAGCGGCCGTCATCGTCGCATGCCATTGGAACAAGACGGTCGACGGGCGAAAGCAGGTGAAGTTCCATTTGACTTCTCAGGGGCGCCCAGACAACGAAGGTGCTGGACGCATCGGCTACCTGTACACCGGGTGGTTTCATCGCACCCTTTCATCCGATAACCGGAACAGCGCGAGCGACCGGCCTTCCAGCCGACAGGATGCCGATGGTGGTGCCTCCTGGTCGGGAAGGCTGCTTCCGGCGACGGTCGTGTCGAGAATAGGCACCCATCCGCTCTTTAGGGATTTGGGCAGCTTGAATTCGATCGGCTCCCAGTGGGCATTGAGCAGGATCAGAAACGAATCGTCGATGATTTTTTCGCCGTTACTGTCAAGGTCCGGTATCGCATCACCGACAAGCATCATACCGACCGATCGGGCGAACGATTGGTTCCACTCCTTGACGCGCATCTCCCTGCCGTCGGGCCTGAACCAGTGAATGTCCCTGACCCCTCTTCCGGAAAGCCTACGTCCCTGAAAAAAACTCTTCCGGCAAAAAATCGGGTGCCGCTTGCGCAGGGCGATAAGCGAACGGGTGAATGCAAGAAGATCCCGGCCCTCATCGTCGTGTTCCCATTGAAGCCATGACAGCTCATTGTCCTGGCAGTAAGTATTGTTGTTTCCCCGTTTGGTCTTGCCGAACTCGTCGCCGCCGAAGAGCATCGGCGTTCCCTGGGAGAGAAAAAGTGTGGAAAGCAGGTTTTTCATCTGACGCAAACGGAGCCGTTTGATGTCGGGGTCGTCGGCCGGTCCTTCACTACCGCAATTCCAGCTGTCGTTATCGTTAGCGCCGTCACGGTTTTCCTCGCCGTTCGCCTCATTATGTTTGCCGTTATAGGAAACCAGATCCCGGAGCGTAAAACCGTCATGGCAGGTAATGAAGTTGACGCTGGCTTGAGGGTTGCGGTTGGAATATTTATACAGATCGCTCGAACCGGTGAGCCGATAACCGATTTCCGACAACTGGCCTTCGTCGCCCTTCCAGAACCTGCGGACGGCGTCGCGGTACTTGCCGTTCCATTCGTTCCACAATTCTGGGAAATTTCCGACCTGGTAACCTCCGTGTCCAAGGTCCCACGGTTCGGCGATAAGCTTGACCTGTGAAAGTACCGGATCCTGGCAGATCACGTCGAAGAACGTCGACAGCCGGTCGACTTCATAAAATTCGCGCGCAAGAGTTGCGGCGAGGTCGAACCTGAAGCCGTCGACATGCATCTCGATCACCCAGTAGCGCAGGCTGTCCATGACGAATTGCAGAACACGTGGATGCTGCATGTTGAAACAGCCGCCGCATCCCGAGAAATCCATGTAGTACCGGCGGTCGTGCGGGCTTAAACAGTAATAGGAGGCATTGTCGATACCCTTGAAACAGAGTGTCGGCCCCAGATGGTTGCCTTCGGCCGTGTGGTTGTAAACCACATCAATAATGAGTTCGATGCCCGCCTTGTGCAGGGCCTTTACCATGGATTTGAATTCGTTCACCTGTTGCCCCGGGCTTTTCCGGGATGCATACCGGAAGTCGGGAGCGAAAAAGCCGATGGTATTGTAACCCCAGTAGTTGCACAAGCCTCTTTCCAGAAGCACGCGGTCGTCGACATGCTGCTGCACCGGTAAAAGTTCCAGGGCGGTGATGCCGAGCGAGGTAAGATGCCGCACGACGGGTTCGCTTCCGACCGCGGCATAGGTTCCCCGGATCTCCTCCGGGAGGTCCGGGTGCAACTTCGTCAATCCTTTCACATGCGCTTCGTAAATGATCGTTTCGCTCCACGGGATACGCGGAGGGGCGTCGCCCTCCCAGGCGAACGACTGGTCGATAACGATCGATTTGGGAATGAACGCCGCTGAATCTCTTTTGTCGAACGACAGGTCCCCGCCGGGATCACCGGCCGTGTAACCGAACAGCGCGTCATCCCACACGGCATCTCCGGCAAGCGCCTTCGCATAGGGGTCGATAAGCGCTTTTGACGGATTGAACCGGTGCCCTTTTGCCGGTTCGTACGGCCCGTACACACGATATGCATAATGCTGCCCCGGCCCGATGCCGGGAATAGAGCCGTGCCACGTCGATGCGGTTTTCACCGGCAACGCGACAGTGCGGTCCGGTTCCGGCGCCTCGGGGGAATCGAACAGCAGCAGTTCCACCTTTTCGGCATTTTCTGAAAAGAGCGAAAAGTTTGTGCCATTCCCGTCCCATTGCGGACCGCGCGGATACGGTTTGCCCGGGCGAATCGTGTCCATTATAATAATCCTTTATCCGTTAGTGAGTGTTTCATACTATTCTGCAATTGTATCACGCCTCACCCCAACACCCCGCCTTTCAGGCACCCCTCTTCCCCTCTCCACTAGTGGAGAGGGGAAGAGGGGATGGGGGAGAAGAGGTGAGGCGAAATGACGGTATTTATTACTTACTCTTTCCTGAACACCACGACGCTCAAGGGCGGCAACGTCGCCCTTATGCTGCGGGAGCGTCCGTGGCAGGGTGCCGGATTGGTCGAACAGCCGCCCATATTTCCCATCCCGCTGCCGCCGTAAATCGCCGCATCGCTGTTGATCAGCTCCTTCCAGTATCCTTCCCGGTCGACGCCTATTGCATAATCGCCTCGCGGGACGGTGGTGAAATTGCACGCGATCACCAGCTCTTCATCGGCATTCGTGCCTTTCCTAATAAAAAGAAGGATGCTTTTATCCACATCGGTGCAGTCGATCCATTCGAAACCGTCAGAATCGAAATCCTTTTCGTACAGGGCAGGCTGGGAAGCATAAAGCCGATTGACGTCATCCATCCATTTTTTCATCCCCTTGTGAAACGGCTGTTGTAGCAGGTGCCAATCAAGGCATCCGTCGTGGTTCCATTCATTGTACTGTCCGAACTCTCCCCCCATGAAGAGCATCTTTTTCCCCGGATGGGTGAACATGTAGCCGATCAGGAGTCGCAGATTGGCGAACCGTTGCCACTCGTCTCCCGGCATTTTCCCGATTAGCGACCCCTTTCCGTATACCACTTCGTCGTGCGACAGCGACAGGACGAAATTCTCGGAATAGGCGTACAGCTGTGAAAAAGTCAATTGGTTGTGGTGGTGTTTGCGGTACACCGGGTCCTTTGACATATCCGCCAGCGTATCATGCATCCACCCCATGTTCCATTTCATGCCGAATCCCAGTCCTCCGAGGTAGAGGGGGCGCGAGACCATCGGCCAGGCGGTTGACTCTTCGGCAATGGTCTGGACATCGGGGAACTGACGGTATACCATTTCGTTGAATTCCTTCAGAAAATCGATCGCATCGATATTCTCCTTGCCGCCGTAACGGTTCGGGATCCATTCTCCATCCTTGCGGGAATAATCGAGGTAGAGCATCGATGCCACCGCATCGACCCGTAAGCCGTCGGCATGGTATTTTTCGATCCAGTAGAGTGCATTGCTGATAAGGAAATTCCTTACCTCATTCCTGCCGTAATTGAAGATGTACGTTTTCCAGTCGGGATGAAATCCCTGCCGGGGGTCTGCATGTTCATAAAGATGCGTGCCGTCAAAATAGACCAAACCGTTTTCATTCGACGGGAAGTGGGACGGCACCCAGTCGAGAAAGACACCGATGCCGTTTTGGTGCATATGGTCGATAAGGAACATGAAATCCTGCGGCGTGCCGTATCTGCTCGTCGGGGCGAAATAGCCGACCGTCTGATATCCCCATGAACCGTAAAAAGGGTGTTCCATGACCGGCAGCAGTTCAACGTGCGTGAAACCGGTCATCTTACAATGCTCGACGAGCAAAGGGGCGATTTCCCGGTAGGTAAGCGCTCGGTTATCCTCTTCCGGAAGCCGCCGCCAGGAACCGAGGTGGACTTCATATATTGACATCGGGGCATCCAGGGCGTTGCGTCGTTTGCGCCGCGCCATCCATTCGTCGTCATTCCAAGCATAGTCGAGATCCCAGACGATCGATCCCGTCCGGGGCGACAGTTCCCAGTAAAATGCACCGGGATCGCCTTTGTCGACCGTATACCCGTTGCGGCTCGACTCGATATGGTATTTATACACCGCACCCCTGCCTATTCCCGGCTCGAACCCCTCCCATATTCCGGAGCCGTCGCTGCGACAGGCAAGCGGATCCTTGCCCGGCGTCCATTCGTTGAAATCACCGATGACGGCGACCGCTTTCGCATTGGGTGCCCAGACAGCGAAATGGACGCCTTCGTTTCCCTCCCGCTCGATGATATGCGCGCCGAGCTTCTCGAAAAGCCGGTAATGGTGCCCCTCCCTGAAAAGATGAATGTCATACTCGCTGAAAATGCCGTTTCCTGAGGTGGTGCCTTTCTCTTTCATGCATTCCTCTCTTTTAATACCTGCCTGACGCTTAAGATACCTTTGAGGGGAATGACCGCCCAAGACGGCCGATGAATAAGTTCGTATCCCAGTTCATCAACCGCCTTTTCGAGAAGGTAAAGGTCGAGCATTCTTTCTCTGTTTTCGTTTGTTTGGGGAACGAACGCCGCGCCCTTTATTGCTTCGAAATAGGCATTCAGGAAAACCCCTGCAGCAGCGAAGTACCAGCGCTCGATCCACGGTTCAAGTTCGGCGATTTCATCGGTGCTGAAATTTTTATGGAGCACTACCGCTCCGTAGGCGGCATAGTGCAGCGAACGCACCATCCCCGCCACGTCGCGGAAGCAGAAATATTTCAATGTTTTCTCGCCGATCGGCCGAACGCGATCGCCCTCGAAATCGATAATCACGAAATCCTTTCCCGTGAAAAGAACCTGTCCGAGATGATAATCGCCGTGTATCCTGATTTTCTGCGCGTCGAACGGGGTCCGCAGGATTTCCCTGACCATCGCGAGAAGTTCGCTTTCCGCGTCGGCAACGTTTTTCGCCTGCCTGCGGAACTCTCCGCGAAATGTCGGAAGCTGCTTTCTGAGAAGCGGAAAAGTCCGTCCGATCAGGCTCCGGACCGACTGATACAGCGATCGCTGGTACAGCAGCGAAAACGGTTCGGGGATAAACCGCTTGTCCTCCCGGGCGCCGGCAAGCGCATGATGCAGCTCCGCGGTGCGCTGCCCCAGCAGTGCCATCATGTCATAGAACAGTCCGCCGTTGAGTTCAATGAACAGTTTCGGTACCGCGTTGATTTTCAGACCGATGAACGATCGGCCGGAGGCAGACTCATCGATGGACGGCTTCTTCCTGCGCGACAATAGTTTTTCGTAAAAACGGGCCGCGGTCTGCTGCACATACTTCAAACCGTCGCCGACGTTGCCGGAAAACGATTGCAGCAGGCCCAGCGTTACCGGCGCCGCACCTTCGCTGCGATACTCAAGCGCGCCGGCATAAAGCGGAATGTTCCGGAAATCCGTCCGTTCCGTCAGGTATTGCAGCATCTCGATCTCCGGATTCGTTCCTTCGTCCAGCCTGCGATAAAGCTTCATGAAGAATCGGTTCCCGAAGAGAATCGACGTGTTTCTCTCGTCGGCGGTGAGGATCCGCGGCGACAACGACCATGGACGATCGCCGCCGGTCTCCCGCATGATTTCTTCCGCAAAACCTCTCAGCAAGCCCCTTTTTCCCTTGAGGCGCCTTTTCAGCGCGATGGCAGCAAGAAGTCCCGTTTGGAATGATTCTTTACTTGAAGCATCGTGGATATACCCGTGCCGCGATTTCGTGTGAACGATGCAGAGTGCCGTTTTTCTGGCGGCATCGGCGTTCTTTCCCGTAAAGGGCTCGAACGACGCCGGGAGAAGGTAGCGCTCCTCACGGCCGTCCTTGAATTTAACCGACAGCAGAAGCATGATCGAATCGCCGCCGTCCATCACGATCTCGTCGGCGATCGCGAAATTGGTGATCACACGGTTCTTCGCTCCGAACCACCGCTTTCCCTGAAGGTAATCGGGGAGTATCCGCTGTTCGAAATCCCTGCGTTCCCCGGCGTTCAGGAAGTCAAACCAGCGTTCGCCGGATGATTTCAGAACGGAGAGCTCTTTTCGTCCGTTTTCCCTCGCCTGGTTGCGGGAATGCAGCATCAGCCAAAAATGATCGTAGGGGCCCATGGTCAACAGGTACGGCTTTTTTCCGATCGCCGGAAGCATGTTCCTGCCGAACAGCTCTTCGGGCACTTGTCCCGCGAAGTCTTCCAGTGCAAGGGAGACGACCTGCATGAAGCGCGAAAGATTGACCGCCACAAGCATCCGTTCGGTTTTCCAGGTTCGCACGAAGGCGATGATTTTCGAATTATCGGTCGAGATAAAACGTATATCGCCCCTGCCGAATACCCGGTGCTTTTTCCGCATCGCAATGACGCGCTTCATCCAGCTGAGCAGCGAAGAGAGGTTTTCCCGCTGCTTCTCGACGTTGACTGCTTCATAATGGTACTGCGGATCGATGATGGCCGGGAGATAGATGCTCTGGGGGTTTGCGTCCGAAAAGCCCGCGTTCCTTTCCCCGTTCCACTGCATCGGCGTCCGCACACCGTTGCGGTCGCCGAGAAAGTGGTTGTCGCCCATGCCGATCTCATCACCATAGTAAAGCACCGGCGTCCCCGGAAACGAAAACAGCAGGATGTTCATCATTTCGATCTTCCGGCGGTTGTTCTCAAGCAAGGGCGCGAGTCTTCGCCGGATGCCGAGATTGAGCTTCATTTTCGGATCCCGCGCATATGCCCGGTACATGTAATCCCGCTCTTCATCGGTGACCATTTCAAGCGTCAATTCGTCGTGATTGCGAAGGAACATGGCCCATTGACAGCTTTCCGGTACCGGCGGGGTGGATGTAAGTATGTCGACTATCGGGAAGCTGTCCTCCATCCTGACCGCCATGAAGAGCCGGGGCATCAGGGGAAAATGGAACGCCATATGGCATTCGGTCCCGCCGCCGAAATACGCCGCAGCATCCTCAGGCCACTGATTCGCTTCCGCGACAAAAATCCTGCCGGGAAAGCGCGAATCCACATAGGAACGCAGTTTCTTTAAAAACCGATGCGTTTCCGGAAGGTTTTCACAGTTGGTGCCTTCCCGTTCGAACAGATAGGGAATCGCGTCAAGGCGCAGCCCGTCAACTCCAAGTGAAAACCAGTAATCGAGCACTTTAAGTACCCGGCGCCGGACATCCGGACTGTCAAAGTTAAGGTCGGGTTGATGGGAATAGAACCGGTGCCAGTAGCAGCTGTCGGCAACCGGATCATACGTCCAGTTTGAAGTTTCGAAATCCTTGAAAATGATCCGTGTCTCCCTGTACTTCGACGGAGATTTACTCCAGACATAGCACTCCCGTGCCGCAGAGCCCTCTTTTGCCCGCCGAGACTTTTGAAACCAGGGGTGGTCGCATGACGTATGGTTGATGACCAGCTCGGCAATAACGCGTATATTCCTGCTGTGCGCTTCCTTCAGAAACCGTCTGAAATCGCTCAGTGTTCCGTAATCCTTGTGTATCGAATAATAATCGGCGATGTCATAGCCGTCGTCCCTGAGCGGTGAGGGAAAGAAGGGCAGCAGCCAGATGGCCGTCACGCCGAGGTCCTGCAGATAGTCAAGCTTCTCGGTCAGGCCGATAAAATCGCCGATACCGTCCGCATTGCCGTCCCTGAAGGCCCGGACATGTATTTCGTAGATGATGGCGTCCTTATACCACAATAAGGAATCGTCTGACGATTTCTTTACGTACGCCACCTATTCCTCCGCCCTACGATATGACTGGATTTCGGCACTGATCATATTTCCTCCGATGATAAAATATTGTTCAGGAGATACGTTGAAAAGAAGGTTTTTCAGAAGCGGCCGCATCCCTCCAGGTGTCGATGCGAACAGATGCAAGACGCGTTCCTGCACTTCTTCCGCAACCCGTATGACCGCCCCCTCGAGCGCTTCCGTAAATAGAGTACTCCCCCCGGACGGCGGGCCTCCAGGGAGAGGACGGACGATTTTTTTCGCCATCAGTCCCCGCGCGCGGCCGGATCACCCTTCGGATGCCCCCGCCTGCGCCTCTTTCGGCCGCTCTTTGACCGTCAGCAGCTTGATTTCGCACTTTACCTTCGAATCACTGCCGAGAAGTTTTATCTTCATCAACTCCTCATCGAAATCCCATCGTAACGGCAGATCGAGATCCTCGCCGAAATCGCCCTTTTGTGTTCCCAGTTTCTCCTCGAGCTCTTCGGCAAACGG
>JAFGNB010000251.1 GCA_016927235.1 Chitinispirillaceae bacterium | reverse complement strand
TCGCGTCAATGTGGAATATCGCACCCTCCTCGGTACTGGTGGTCGGCGACCGGGACGATACCGACGGCGAGGCCGCCCGGAAAGCGGGGATGCGGTTTCTGTTAATGGGTGACCGCCGCCACAACCGATCCGCATCAGGCACCGCATACCGGTGGAAGGAGGCGCGGACAATGCTGATGACACTGGGAAATTCAGCCTGAATCCCGGCTGTTTATTTTTGCCGTCCGGTCAAACCGGGTGCTATTTTTACGCGGGAAAATACTCCTGCTCCTCACTTCAACAGCGGCAACAGATCGGTAATGCTTTTTAATTCACTCCATTTTATCGTCTTTTTTATTTTCATCACTTCACTCTATTTTTTTCTACCGCACCGAAACCGCTGGTTCCTTCTTTTAATGGGCAGCTGTTATTTCTACATGGCGTTCATTCCGATCTATATCGGGATCCTTGCTTTTACAATAGTCATTGATTATTTCGCGGGTATCCTCATTGAAAACGCCGCGGCCGACAGGCGGAAACTGTTTCTGGTGTGCAGCCTGGCGGCGAACATCGGCGTTCTTGCCGTTTTCAAATACTACAATTTTCTTAACGACAATCTGTCGTTTTTATTGACCGGCATCGGCCGATCGAATCCGATTCCTCACCTGTCGATTATTTTACCGATCGGACTTTCATTCCATACCTTTCAGGCGATGAGCTACACCATTGAGGTATTCTACGGCCACCAGAAGGCTGAACGGCATTTTGGCATCTACGCGCTCTATGTGATGTTTTATCCGCAGCTGGTCGCCGGTCCGATCGAACGGCCGCAGAACCTGTTGCATCAGTTTCATGAAGAGCATTTCTTTTCTTATGAAAACTTTAAAACCGGGCTTCTGCAGATCGTCTTCGGATTATTCAAAAAAGTGGTCATTGCCGACAGGCTCGCCATGGCCGTTGATTATTCGTACGGATCCTTTGATCAACAGTCGGGATTGAGCCTGGCGATCGCCACGCTGTTCTATTCATTTCAGATTTACTGCGATTTCTCAGGATATTCCGATATCGCGATCGGCTCCGCACGCATCATGGGATTCAGGCTTATGGCGAATTTCAATACTCCCTATTTTGCCCGGTCGGTAACGGAATTCTGGAAACGGTGGCATATTTCACTGTCAAGCTGGTTTAAAGATTATGTGTATATTCCACTGGGAGGAAACCGGTGCGGGCCGCTGCGGGTGCGTGTCAATATCATGACGGTTTTCATACTGAGCGGTCTGTGGCACGGCGCCAACTGGACGTTTGTAATCTGGGGAGCGCTCCACGGCGTTTTTCTTATCATCGAGAAATGGTGCTCGGCGATTCGATGGAGATTTCCTTTCCATTTCAATAGGCGAATTATACGATGTTTACAAAATACGGTCACGTTTGCCGCGGTAACGGGCGCCTGGATTTTTTTCAGAGCGGAGACCTTCGACAAGGCGCTGGCCATCGTCGGAAGGATCGTTCGTTTTTCACCGTTCGACAGGATCGATCTCAGGCTCAATCCCGCGGAACTCCTGTTTTCTTTTCTGTTGATACTGCTGCTCGTGGTAAAAGAATCGGGAGTGATCAGAATCAGAATTCGAGAGAACCGGATGTATATACCGGTAACCGTCGGCATTTTGGTGTTGTGCTACTTTTTCGGCGTTTTCAACCAGAAACAGTTCATCTATTTCCAGTTTTAAAATGAAAAAAGCGGCGTTACTTTTTCTCGTGTTGTTGTCCGGGCTCATTCTCGCGGTGAGCACCTCCAATACCGTGATGGAGGCGATCTTCACGTTTCGTAATTCCAGCGAACCGCTGAAAACGGACAAGTATTACTACGGCGATCTTTTTGGAATGTCATACTTGCCCCGTTTTAAAATGAAATTAGAGGTATCGTCGTCAGTCTCCAAAGGGGGATGCGACTGCCCCCGTTCGATTCACCTGTTTATCGCGGGCGACAGTTATCTGGGCGACCAATTCGTTAAAAGCGACGACATTTTTTGCGGCGTCGGGAAACTCGGTTTCCTGAGAGTCAATTTTCCCGAGAAACGGGTTATCGCACTGGACACGACGACAACCAACATCCTTCTCGTCGAAACGGTCGAACGCGGTTTACGTTTTTTTAAAAATCCGGAGTATCTGATCGGGAAGCTCCTTTTCGAAAGACCCGGCGTCGACTGCTCACCGCGGGCAGTGAATGCACGTGTCAAACGGATGCTTTTCAACGAGATCAACCGGAACCTCGAATTCAACCTGTTCAGTTACAGCGTTTTCACTCCCATCAAGGAGTTGAAGGCTTCTTTCAATTACCGGTTTTTTAAAAGGATATCGGGCGATGTGTGCATCGCTCCCGATTCATCAATGCTGCTCTACCTCCCGACGGTTGATTCGCTGTCCGAGTGCGGTTCATTTTTCCCCATTGCCGATGAAGAGATCGATTCCATCGTTCAATCCCTCAACGGCATCCGCCGGTATTATACGCAGCGGGGATTCGATGAAGTCTATTTTTCGATGATTCCCAACCCGGTATCAGTCTTGTACCCCGGTCTCGGAACCTACAATGAACTCATCCCGCGCCTGCAATGCGATTCCCGTCTGAAAATGCCATTGATTGACGTATACGATCTCTTCAGAGCCACGCACCGGCGGATCTATTTCGACAATGATACGCACTGGACCATGAACGGATTCACATTGTGGCTCAACGAGTGCAATAAAAAACTCGAACGACACTGCCGATAAATTGACATGCAGTCTGTCTCCGGCGGGAGCGCGGCGGTAAACGGTTTTACTCTCCGAAGAAATCGGTCCCCATGACCTGTTCGAGGGGGTCGGAGGCAAGCGAGGGGATGACATTGGGAAGCGATCCCGGATAGATGGGAAACCGTCTGGTATCGTGGCCGGCGGCCGTTATATCATAAAAATCGTAGAACTGGATGAGATTGGCGGTGTCATTGCCCGCATCACCGTTGTCTCTCGCATAAAAAAGGATGGCGCCGCTTTTGGCCGGTTTCATCAGACGGAGGAGGTAGATTGCTGAACCTACCTTGTTGACTTCATAGTCGATTATATCATGGGATTTCGATCCCGTCCGTCCTTGATTGAGAAGCGCTATGGTCATCATTTTCAGACGTTGGAGATGCTTCATTGCCGTGAGCAGGCATGAGACACGAAATGCCTGCCGGGAATTGATGGTAATTTTTTCGATATCGTACTCCGGAATAACAAAGGCATCGAGTGTAAGTATCGGGGGTTGACTGGAGTAATCGATGTTGAGCTTTGCCGGAAGCCTGATTCCAGGCCATTTCGCCATATCGGGACGGAGATAGTCCCAGGCGGTCCTGAATGCCGCCTCCGTGGCATGTGACAGGCCTTTTACCGAAACCGGAACCTCCGGGACTCCCGTCTTGCCGAATCGGGGATAGGCTTTATTAAAGGCCATTTCTTTTCCGATCTCCATGCGTAAAGTGCGTAACGTCGCCCTGACGCTGTCGATCTTGGCGGTTCGCCGCCACGAGCGATAACGGCGGGATGAGTATTTGGTTATGTAGGCCTCGAGCAACTCTATCCGTTTTGACGCCATGGCCTTCTGATAATCGTACTGTATGGCTTCGCGGGTCGTCATTTTTTTCGTCGGGGGAGCCGGCACCGGATG
>JAFGNB010000250.1 GCA_016927235.1 Chitinispirillaceae bacterium | reverse complement strand
GCCGTATTCAGCATGGAATTCCCTTCTTTTAGCCGATGCAGGGACACCATTTGTCGATAAAACAGGTAGTTTCAGGTGAAAAATGCAAGAATCGGGAATAGCTGCCGCAGGGCGGTGCATTGAGTGGTCCCTGAGTAAACCGAAGGGTTTATCGAAATGCGGTGCATTGAGTTTATCGAAATGAGGGGTGTGCTCGAAACGGTGGATCGTGGAAACTTTCAGCTTGCCTGACTTCCTCCTTCCGTAGAATGGAAAAATCATCTATTTTACTTTTTTAAGGATAAAGAGAGCGCATGTTCCCCCTACGCGACGACAACCCCACCCTGCACACCTCGCTTGCCACATTTACGATCATCGCGGTCAATGTGGCCGCCTGGATTTTTATTCAGGGTTGGGGGTTCAATCCGGGGCTTATAAAGTCGATCTGCGCGTTCGGTTTGATTCCGGGCGAGCTGCTCGGTACGCTTGAACCGGGAACCAGGATCCCGCTCGGCGGCGGGTATGCGTATATCGTCGAGCAGAGCGGCAACTGGTACTCGATTATCACCTCGATGTTCATGCACGCGGGGTGGCTGCACCTTATCGGCAATATGTGGTTTTTAGCGATTTTCGGTGATAACGTCGAGGATGCCATGGGGTCTTTTAAATTTATTCTTTTTTACCTTCTCTGCGGCATTGCGGCGGAAGCCGCGCAGGTACTTTCGCATCCATCAAGCCCCCTGCCGATGGTCGGGGCATCGGGAGCGATCGGCGGCGTGATGGGGGCGTATGCCGTGCTTTATCCGCGCGCACCGGTGCACCTCCTGGTTTTTTTCGGTTTCTTTTTTTTCCGGATTGTCGTTCCGGCGTTTTTCATGCTCGGGTACTGGTTCCTGCTCCAGTTTCTCGGCGGTTTCGCCTCGGTCGGCAGCGCCTCGGGCGGTGTTGCATTCTGGGCGCATATCGGCGGTTTCATCGCAGGCATACTGCTTCTTCGGACATTCTGTTCCCCATCACGGGTACGGGAATGCCGAGCGAAGCGCGGGAGGACCGACCGGCTTGTCAGGCGATATGTCCGGCGATGAACTCCACGCCCCTTCCCTTGCTTCAGGCAGCCCCGGGATGAAGCAAATGAATCACAATGGCGCCCCGCTGTTGTTTTTCATCGGTTCAGCACCTATTTTTATCATCGGGGCAAGGACAATTCGTTCCACGGGGCCTTGTCTGCGGGAGAGAAACAGAGCGTATGTTCAAAGTCGCTGTACGCTTCGCTCCTCTCGAAAAAGCGAATGTTCATCAACAAAAGGAGGGTATCGTGCATATTAAGACGGTTTTAACCGAAAGCGAAATTCCGAAACAGTGGTATAACCTTGCGGCGGATCTGCCCACTCCCCTGCAACCCCCCCTTGGTCCCGACGGAAACCCTATTACGCCGGAAATGCTTGCCCCGGTCTTTCCCATGAACCTGATCGAACAGGAAGTCAGCCAGGAACGATGGATCGACATTCCCGAAGAGATACTGGATATTCTTTACAAATGGAGGCCCACGCCCCTGCACCGTGCCCGGGCTTTGGAAGCCTATCTGGCGACGCCGGCGAGGATCTACTACAAGAACGAAAGCGTTTCGCCTCCGGGAAGCCATAAACCGAACACCGCCGTCGCCCAGGCGTGGTACAATAAAAAATTCGGGATAAAGAAAATAACGACCGAAACGGGTGCCGGACAATGGGGAAGCGCCCTCGCGTTCGCCTGTTCGATCGTCGGTCTTGAATGTAAAGTATACATGGTGCGGATCAGCTTCGACCAGAAACCGTACCGGAAAACGATGATGCAGACCTGGGGGGCGACCTGCATCGCCAGCCCGAGTGAAGAGACCAAGGCGGGACGCGACATACTTGCAAAAATGCCCGATACCCCCGGAAGCCTCGGCATCGCGATAAGCGAGGCGATCGAGGAGGCGGTATCCGATCCGAAGGGTGAAACCAGGTACTCGCTGGGAAGCGTATTAAACCATGTATTGATGCATCAAACCGTCATCGGACTGGAAGCGAAAAAACAGCTTGAAAAGGCGGGAGAAAAAAAGGTGGACATCGTGGTAGGATGCGCCGGCGGAGGCAGCAATTTCGCCGGTTTGGCCTTTCCATTCGTTAACGATAAAATCAACGGGGCGAACATAGAGATAATCCCGGTGGAGCCCTCGTCCTGCCCGACAATGACGCGGGCGCCTTTTTCGTACGACCATGGCGATACGGCAAAGATGACCCCGCTGCTCCCCATGTATTCTCTGGGGCACGACTTCATACCGCCGCCGATTCATGCGGGCGGCCTGCGGTATCACGGAATGGCTCCCCTGGTTTCCCAGGGGATTGTCGAAGGACTTCTCGCGCCGCGGGCGCTCCACCAGGTGGAATGCTACCAGGCCGCATTAACGTTTGCCAGAACCGAAGGAATAATCTGCGCTCCTGAAACGAGCCACGCAATTGCAACGGTCATTCAGGAGGCCAAAAAGGCAAAAGAAGAGGGTAAAGAAAAGGTCATCCTCTTTAATATGAGTGGACACGGACTCCTCGATTTGACCGGCTATCAGAATTTTCTTGCCGGAAAACTCAAGGATTATCCTCTTCCTGAAGCGGAGATGCAGCAATCGCTCAAGGGGCTGGAGAACTTGCCCAAACCGAAGACGCAGAAAACCGGTAAATGGTAATCACCAGGGGAGCCGCAAGGCAGCTGCGCGGCTCCCCTGCCATTTAAAAATCTATGGAACAATACGATAATGAGCGTATCTATTGCCGTAAACTGGGCCACTGGCTTACCTTTCATTATTGCCGCCTGGAAAATAACAGTCTCCCCTGCCGCACCATAGCCGACTGCTGGTCTGAAAAAATGGATATAGGCGGATTCCTGGAAGAGAATTATACAAAGGAAGAAATTGCATCTGTTTTCATCTCCCCGAAACCAAAGCTTGCTTCTCTGGTCGAGCTTATCGAACAGGCGAAAAAAAGAGGCACCGCCGATCATTGACGAAAAATCAGGGCCGCCGGCGGCACTGGAAGCCTCAGGACCTCCCCCCTTCTCTCTCCAATAGCTATTTTTATTTAATTTATTGTGGAGAAGGAGTTTCTATGCCGGAACGCAGCCGAGATATACCAGTGATCCGGATCGGCACTGCGGCGGGAAAACGGTTCATGCGGAAGATGCAGGAGGCGCGGCAAAGGCGCGATGCGGAAGTGACTGCGCGGGTGGGCGGGATCCTCGAAGCAATACGCAGTGAGGGCGACCGGGCGCTTGTACGATATACCGAAACATACGACAACGTCCGGTTGACGCCGGCGACAATCAAGCTTAGTGCCGGCCAGATCGACGATGCGGCTGCACGCATTTCACGTGAACTGAAAGCGGCGATCAAGGCATCGGCAAAGCGCATCGAAGCTCACCACCGCAGGCAGGCGCGCGGCGGCTTTACCATGCGGACCGCCGAGGGAACGCTCAGCCAGCGCATTGTACCGCTGCGTCGTGTGGGTCTGTATATCCCGGGAGGAGTTACCGTTTATCCTTCAACGGTGCTCATGAATGCGATTCCCGCCCGGGTCGCAGGGGTTTCGCAGATCGCCGCGATCACCCCGCCCCGAAACGAACTCGACCCGGGGATCGCCTTTGCGCTGAAGCTTCTCAACATCGCCGAAGTCTGCCGTGTCGGCGGGGCGCAGGGAATTGCCGCGCTGGCCTTCGGCACAAAAACCATCGCACCGGTCGACAAGATCGTCGGCCCGGGCAATGCGTATGTGCAAACGGCGAAACGGCTCCTTTACGGAACCGTGGATATCGATTCGGTTGCCGGGCCGAGCGAGGTGGTGATTCTGGCGGACGCCTCCGCACGCGCCGAATGGGTGGCGCTCGACCTGCTCGCCCAGGCGGAACACGGCACGGGAGATGAATTCGCCGTGTGCGTGACCGAGGATGCGGCGTACGCGGAAAAAGTGGCCGAAGCGGTGCGGTATGAAATACTGCAATCCCCGGTAAAGTCAATCATCGACCGGCTCCCGAACCATGCGATCGTAATCATCATCACCGGATCGCGCGACGAAAGCATCGTTGTTGTCAACGATATCGCCCCTGAACACCTTCAGATCATGACCCGGACCGCGCGGCGGGACCTGCGGAGCATCACCAATGCCGCGGCGATTTTCATCGGGCCCTACACCCCGGTCGCTCTCGGCGATTATTTCATCGGCACCAACCATGTCCTGCCCACCGGCGGAGCGGCCCGTTTCGCCTCTCCCCTCGGGGTTGACAGTTTTGTCAAAAGAGTATCGGTGGCTGAAGCCACACGCACCGGATTCGACCGCGCCGCGCCCTACGTGTCAATATTCGCCCGTTCGGAGGCGTTCGTCCACCATGCCCTCAGTGTTGAACGGCGATGCTGACGGAAAGAGGGGAGCGCTGCAGGGTGGTTTATATTTTAAAATTATTCACTATGCCGTGCCCCGACCGTGAGGGAGGGGGGTCAGGGCGCCCCCTGCGCCTCATTACTTTTTTATTTATTCTTTATTCAACCTCCATTGATCGCCAAATCAAGTTTACGGTGGCGGGCGGTTGTCACCTCCGGTTCCTTAAGCGTGTGGTATACAGTGCTGCGCACTGTTTTTATTCTACCGCTTTCGCCCCTGCTGCCCCGGTCCAAGGGGGTCCGGCCACCCCCTTGGAGATCCCCGGCCTTTACCGCTGCAGCGCCGCTGGACCGCAGCGGTTGTCACTGATATTATAAGAGACTCCTTCAAGCCGTGAGGTAGTTTAGTTACAGGAACTACCAAAAACCTCAAGCCG
>JAFGNB010000249.1 GCA_016927235.1 Chitinispirillaceae bacterium | reverse complement strand
GGGGTTGGTCGCCTCGGTGTGGACCTTCCCTGTCTGAACCGACTCTTTTCCCAACAGGAATTTATCGATCATGGCCTGTAGCGACGCCTCGTATCCGGACCGCCACTGACAATGGCCACCCGAAGTCGACTCATACGCCATATGGTCGCCAACTCCGATCGCCTCGAAAATCGTCTTTCCGGCATTGCCGGTCACCCAGGCCGAATTTTCGTCTGCCCAGCTTATACTGGAGTTGGGGTTGTCCAGGATGTACAGTCCCCGCGGAGCGATCAGCCCCATCATTTCGTGCATGTCGATCGGCAGTCGGTCGGTGTTGTCCCCCCTGGCGTTATTGCCGTTCGTGAACGGACCGAGCTGCACCTCCGAAAGCCAGCGTGAAATACCGCCGATGGCGTTGTAGGCATACTCACCGGTAGGATCGAGCACTTCGATCAGACGTAGTGCAACAGTGCCACCCGCTCCGGATTCGAACGGCATGGTCAGGGCGATACGGTTGTCGAGCACACCGGCGACGAAGGCACCTTTACCCAGTCGCGAGCATCCGGTCACCCCGATATGATAGGGGTCGATAACATCAGGGTGCTGTTCCAGAAAGTCAATAATACGACTGATCTGCCAGGCCTGCGCCGTAAGGTAGCCGGCGGGATGATCGGAGCCGTAACAATCGTAGAAGGGCCCTTCCTTGGGGCCGCGAGTGCCCCCGGTCTCCACGGCATTGAACGTGATCGATGCAACACCTCTGGGAATCGGCACACCACCGAACCCGCCGTATACGATTATCGCCGGCGCAGGTTGACTTGCCCCGTTCAGGTTCACACTGGCGCTGAATGAACAACGTTTACCACCGTCATCCACTTCCACCTCTATTCTGGAGTCGTTTACCGAACCGGTAACCGAACCTTCCTCGGGAACCGGCTTTTCGCCATACAAGTAATGGAGGGCCTGCTGATACAGCTCTTCCCGCCTGCACGCCCACTCGCTCTTTTTCGTGATACGGTCGCCGTTGAGCATTTTAAAGGGATCAGGCAGTTTGGAATCGGCGGTAAGCTCGTCGTATTCCGGCAAGTTACTAACGGGACAGAGACCGGCGGTGGGATTTTCCTTCTTACCCCATGCAATTTCTCCACCCGCAACACTGCTGTCCATTTCGATCGAAACATCACTGAGTGTATAGGATTCAACAGGTACGACGGCATCATCAAACTCCTCTTTGGTGGCGATTAGTGTATCCACCGCCACAGATGACGACACCTTTTTACCGAGAGTGAAAGCACCAACGGATGGTGTTCCGGCATGCTTGGTGATAAGATGCAATTCGTTTCCCAATCGCATAACCCGGCAGGTATAAACGGCAGTATTGACAGTTACACGAATGATATTAATTCCTGACGCAAGCTGAGGAAGCGTAATCCGATCAGATGCCGGATTGAGCCCGGAAAAACCGGTGGACTCGATGCATCTTCCGTTTCCGAAGAAAACCGTTATGTTACCACTCAGTTTCTCGGCGCTTAATGAAAATGCGACGGCATTGCTTCGCAATGTGAATGACAATGTTTGTGTCTGCGGTGCATTCATCCTTACCGCAACAGGGGAAACAAGCTCGAATTTCCCGTCCGCTTTGGTGACCATGGAAACATTTTTACCTTTGAGCAGAACGGTTACCCCATGAGCGGTCCGCCGCCCTTTTTCGTTACGGTTCCGAAAATCCGGTATTCTCCGGTACTTGCAGCCAGAATAGAACCGTCAAGAAAAAAACAGTACAAATAAATTCAGGATTTTCACATTTTCTCCCATTTGAAACAGGTATAATTTTATGCAATTGATTGGAAGGGAGCATCCGTCGTCCGCAATTTTGGATCCGAACGTTATCCCCTTCAAATAGTTGCTGTCGTTTTAAAAAGCCTTTCGACCTCATGTCGCCATTCACTTCCTTACTTCACCTTCTGCGATTTCACCACCATCACTTCCATCGCCGTACCCGCCATACGCCGCAGATCGATAATGTTTTTTTTCGTCACCTCACGGTACAGGAGCCGTCCGTGCAGATCGAACACCGACACCAGACGCTCTTTTCCCGCTTCCGCTCCGGGAACGACAAACCGCGTGCCGTAGAATGCCCTGACGACCGCCTTGTCAACCGTACGGGCGAGGCGTCGCGGTACTGCAGGACGGATCACCGGAGTGGGATCGGTCAAAGCCACCGGGACCGTCGCACCCGTAAGTCCTGCCGCAGAAGCGGCAACACTCATTTCACCAAGGGTAACCGGCGATTGCGCAAGGACGACGGCTGTCCCCGCCTCGGTTGGCGACGGGTTATCACCGATAATGTTGCCGCCGGAAGAGAGGGAAAAGGTAATGTGCGTTCCCGTTACAGGGACCGGCGTACCGTTACTGTCCACGATCGTCGCGACGATTCTGCTGAAGTCGCTCCCGTTTGCGCCGATGGCCGGGGGGTCGGCCAGAAGCACTATTTTCGCGGCGCTGCCCGGCGTCCGCACCGTATGCGTCGCCGCTACACTGCCGCCGATGAAACCTTCTGCCTTGAGTTCGCCCGCCTGGAACGGAACATTATTAAAAGTAAATGCAGGGTGCGCCAGAAGGTTCGTTTCCTGCAAAGGGAGTGTATGGCAAAATAATGCCCACCCGGCGTCGTGACAGAGGCTCGAATCGGTTACTGCAAAAAGAGAATCCGGACGTTTCGTCGCGACAAGCGTTCCGTTCTGGTAAAGACGAACCGAATCGCAGTTGCTGTATACCCTCCGGTCAAGCGGTGACTCCGGCGTGTTGTAATTCGCGATGAATACCATGGGATGAAACGACCCGTCGTAGTTGTATGCCGCCGACTGGCTCTGATAGAAATAAAAGGCGAACTTCGGGATACGCATGAAGTCCATGACGCCGTGATACGCCATGGGGCCCGACCAGGGTGTTGCGTAATCGTAGGCGCACCATCCCACTCCGCCGTGGATTCTTGGCGATTGCCGGGCGTAAATGGTCATCAGCTCATGCCGCATCCCCTGGCCGACAAGTTTCCATTCCGGGTCGAACCGTTTTGTCGGATACGTATGACCGGTATGCTCGGTATTGAGATACCCCATACTTGCGGGATCGATATTCATGGAGGGTACCAGAGGGCCCATGAAATTGTTATGCCCGTATATGTCAAAAATATTGGTTTCCGGTGTGGTCAACCTGCCGGCGGAGGTCATCCGGGAGGAATCCTCCTCGTGGGCGATATCATTCAGGGGAATCTCGATGTACGGGTCGGAAACCGCCTCATTAATCGCCGGCCCCCAGATCGCCACGCTCGGATG
>JAFGNB010000248.1 GCA_016927235.1 Chitinispirillaceae bacterium | reverse complement strand
TTTCCGCTGCTGTAAACAAACGAGGAGGTGGTACCCAGGGTGAAAAGACGGTCGGTGCTGGCTCCGCTCCCGGTGTAGCGCAACTGACCTCCGTCAAGAACACAATTGGCCGCGGAACTCGATGCCGCACCGATGGCGCTGTTCGATCCGCTGTTGGCCAGGGTGGAGACATTGCAGCGGAGATATGCTCCGAGCGTCGTTACCCCGGTATAGGTATTGGCGCCGCTCAGATTGAGTGTGCTCAGCGACGTTCCCACTACCTTTACGTTCAATCCTCCCGTGCCGGCGATCACTGAGCTTATGGTGGCGGTTTTTCCGGAAGCGAGGGTAATGCCCGAGTTACTTCCAAGATTGACCGTCCCGCTGCTCAGCGTGTAACCGCTGTTGCCGAAATAGATGCTGTCGACGTTTTGCGTGCCGTTGACGGTGATGGTATAGGTGCCGTCCGATCCCGCGAAGGTGGCTCTGTTTCCCGCTCCCGGCCAGGCAACCAGCGTCGTGCCGGTTCCGCCGGAAGCCGTCCAGTAACTGTTGGTACCCCAGGTTCCGTTGCCTGCCTGGATACCCGAAGAGGTTGAGATATCCCAGGTGTAATCGATTTGCGGCGCCTGTACCTCCCAGCATCCCGCATCGGGACTGCTCCGGGGATAGCCGCTGATATCGGTTGACGGCGCGCCGCTCGAGGTGCCGAGGTTTTGCGCAGGTGAACCCGACTGAATCATCCAGTCTGAAGGATCAGACCGGGAACCTGAAACATAACTGGGGGAACCCTGCACGCAGCCGGTGCCGTAGCCTGAAGTCGGTTCGGAAGTGAGGGAGTAGCTTGTCTTGCTGCGGAGATTGTTGCCGCGGAAGGTGTTGTCGTTATTGCTGAAGATGCAGTTGATGATTGAAAAATTGGAATAATTATCCTCATCCTCATCCCAAATACTCAAGTTATTGTCAAAGGTGCAGTTACGCACGATAAAGGTAGGCGAACCACCCCAGAAATTGAGATTGAAAACATTGCTGCTGGAGGCTTTGTTCCCTTCAAACAGGCAGTTTTCGAACGTAGTGGAGCCGGCGTCGCCGTCTGGGCTGAAAAAATAGGAATATGAGCAATCTCGAAAAACGCACCTTTTAAACCCATGCGTGCGGTCTTCCCCCAATCTGAATCCCGCTGAAGTCGTTATGATAAGATTTTCAAAATATACGGTGTTGTTGGTGAAAAAATTCCATGATTCGGCGCTATGGTTGATGATAGGGAAGAGGTCGGGATCCTGTTGCGTGCTTCTGATAAGAATTGTCCCCTTTGATTCCGGCATGTAGGCTGTCCAGGTGTAGGAATCCTGGTCGCTTCCAACGAACTCAATGGTGTCCCAATCGCTTCCTCCACCCATGTCCTCAAGCGCATCATCCAACGACGTATAATTTGCACCGCCGTCGGCGTCGATGGTCGTCTTTGAAGCAAGAAGTGAAAAAGATGATATCAGAAGAAATTCTATGGAAATTAATAACCGGCGAAAAATATAATGTTTTTTAAAATATGCCATTAGTCATATTTCCGGATTAAAAATATTTTTTCATACAGTTATTATAAAGAAGATTATACCAGTTACCATAGAAGAAAACAATTTAAAAATTATTTTGAAACGAAGGTAAAGTGTTTTCTCAATATTATGAATAACGCTAAATGAGGGAGAAGGTTCTATAAATTCTTTTAAATCTCGTCTGCAAAATATTGAAAATTCGTTAATAACAAATGTTTGATTGTTTTTAAGATGAAATGATTATAAAAGTAAGGAAAGAAAAGGGGAAGCGACAAGAGAAAAGTAAGAAATAAATTGTTTACATAATATATATTATGCGCCATTATTATTGTTAAAATTTCAGATTTTAATGTATTTTTGTTATATTAAACCGTTACTCGATTGCTGATGTTTTATTAAAAAAGGCAACGCTCAACTGAGGGTTTCTTTAAAATTAAAAGTTTTTTTCTCGAGTTTTTCTTAAAGGACATTTCATGAAGAAAACATGTTCTCGTTACGCAATCGTATGTGTAGTTAGCATTGTAATGTATCCCATCATTATCCCTTCATTCGTTTTCCCCGTTGCTCCCCCCAAATTTCCCGAAACGATTTATATTCCGGTTACCTTCTATGATTTCCATTCAGACTCAAGCAACCCTGAATTCGAGATTACCCCTTCGGGCAATCCGATTAAATACGGCATGGTCGCCGATTCGCTTGATAGCGAACGCAAGCCGACACTTGGGAATTCTCCCTATTTCAATCGACGAATAGACCGATGGTTTCGGCCATGGGTCCCCGGTGATTTCATTATTTATAATTATATTGATGAATATGCCGCCCGGTATCGACGTTACGATGCTTTTCCTGCAGGAACTATTACACTGAACCACGATACTTCATTTAAAAACATCGTTATTTTCGACACATTGGAATTCATACTCGTTGACAGCATTGCCGGAACCTATCAGTTTGCGGATTCCGCATTTTTTCCCCTTGACGGTAAAGGATTCGGAGATGAAGGCAGAAGAGATGCAAATAGAAATCTTCATAATTTTTCTTTCTCCATGGAGCTGCACTGGGAATTTACTAAGATTCCCGGCTTGAGTTTTAAGTTCGAGGGTGACGATGATGTGTGGGCATTTGTGAACGGTACGTTACGGATGGATCTCGGCGGCATTCATTCACGACAGCGCGACTCCTTCAATCTCGACCTGGAAACCGATCTTGTCAACGATCAGAAATATACCTTTGATTTTTTTTATGTCGAACGACACGTCGTCGATTCGAGAATTCTGATTACCACCAATATCCTCAGCCCGGTCTTTACGTTTAAACTCGATATTTATCCCAATGATACGATCTGCCCGTTCACCGTGCGTGAACTTCGTGCCTCCGTAAGTGATGATATTTCCGGCGATCGTCCCGATATTGCGCAGAACACACGCTGGAGGATTATCGATGCAAACGGTCAACCGGACAGCGCACTTAAACAAACTACCGGACAGTCGGTACTTTTCATTCCGGAGGTCGCCTACTCGAGAGTTATCCTCGAGGGATCGGTGTATAACGGAAAAGATACCATGCGTGATACGGTAACGATTTTTGTTGAACCGTGTGAACCGCACAAAATCTATATCGAAGCGAATCCTGTCGATACCACCGATACCTTGTCGTTGCGCTTCCCGCAGGAGCTCCAGCAGATCCTCATCACTGAGAATATGATATCGAGCGACGGGTATGCCGTTGCCCGTGATATTTCCGGCGCATACGTGCGTCTTGGCGATTCGCTTACGACGCTATGGTCTATCACGCCCGATGGCAGTTCCTTCGCCAGGGCCGAAGGCGAAGACGGGAAAAAATACCACGGTGTTGTCACGCGGACCGGTATTGAAGGCATTACCTTTGCCGTTGCCGAAGAACCGGATTTGCTTAAAGACTCCGTCGTGGTCATTATTGCTGCTTATTATATCGTTCGCCTGCAACTGCGTGATTCCGCCAACAATCCTGTTGATACGATCAGAATGTCAACCGACGAAGCGGGTACATATTTTGTTTGGGGACTGAAATCAACCTATGTCTCAAATCCCGATGATTCCGATTCATGGGTTCCCACGAATGCAAAATGGGAACCGTCTGATTCTCTTCTATTTAAAAATGCGGCACCCAAACGTTCCCAGACCTGGATTATGGATCCCGTTGCCCCGGGAGACGGAACACTGACATTAACAAATCCCGACGACTCACGAACCGATACGCTTGAGGTACCGTATTTTATAGCGAGGTCTCCGGCCGATTCGGTTGCCCTCAGGCTTCTGACCAAAGCGCCGCGACGGGCGGGAGATACGCTGTTGCTGGAGGTCCGGATTTTTAACAGCGACGGCCTTGTTCCCGGACAATACTGTTTCGGTGCCGGAGGAGACGATCCGAACCGGTCAAGATACCGGGATACGCTGGGGACCGGAGGCGGCAGACATCCCCATCCCATTGTTACGGTCGACAGCGTCGATACGCTTCTGAATATTCTGGGCCAGTCGGTGTATTCCGTCGATCAATGTTTTAATGAGGGTATCGATACGATCAAGGTCGTCCTTTTTTACGCGCCGATCGATATTGACAGCATGCATCGGATTTCTGTGACATTAGGAACAAACATGAATGCGCGCACCGAACCTTTTATTTTATTGCCGTCATACCTTGATTCCATAGTAATCACCGACCCCGCTCATGTTCCAATGGAACCCCAGACACTCTCCATTTCCGGTACGAAATCGGTATATCCTCATTCGGAAGGGTACGATCCATACGGGAACCGAATCGGAGAGTTCGTGAAGACTGTGTGGAAAACCACCGGGGAACTCGATCCTGTTGCACCTGATTCCGCAATAAACACCTTCATCACCGCTGAAAATATCATTGAGGATCAGCAGGGAAATGTCTGCGCATCAGCCCGCCGTATCACCGACGGCTCTCTCATTTCCGCCTGCATCCCGATCGCCATTATCGGACCAAAGAAAAAGGTCGCTTCGGCAATAACACAGGATCTCGATGGTGACGGGTATCTGGACGCCATTGAGCTCCATTTCGACCGTGTTGTCGCACCATCGGAAATCGCTGATACCAATTTCACCAATATCTTTTACAACGTAAGCATTAATGAAAGAGTCACTTTTCAACCGGACAGCCTTACCCGGAGTGATTCAATGACGTATGTACTCCATTTTTCCGAAGTCTCGACCAGACCAGACTGTTCTCAGACAAGTTGGATTCTTTATTTTGACCTGTATGGCACCGCCACGATTGAAAACCTGCAGCAGCAGGCGACCACCGACGGGGCGGGTCCGGTCATCTGGGAAGTCGTTAAAAATGTAGAAAACAATAAGGTACGGGTTGAGCTCAGTGAAGAAGTCAAGAACATCAACGGAAATACCCTTAAAACGAGCGATATGCCAATAGCTGCCTTTAATGTGTATCGAGCAATTGTCGACCCCGAAGGCCGCATCACTTTTGATACTATTACGATACCGATACTCGACAACATTTTAGGGTTTGATGAGATTCACGACAGCACGCTGATATTTACCATGTCGAATGGACAGGACCTCTCCCCCAGCCATTTGATGAACCTTGAGGTACTCCCTCCCCTTCTCCAGGACCAGAAATTCAATGAACCGCATCTTGAGAATGTTATGCGGCGTGTGAAACTTGTCGGTCAGGTGGACTCACTTAAAATCGCACCCAACCCGACCCGTGCCGACTTCAGCCATATCGGGCCGGGAACAGTAACGCTCAAGCATAGTGATGAACACTGGCAATGGGCAAGGAGAAGCGAAGGTGCGCTCATCCGGGTAACCGTTACGCTGGATACAACGATGGGTGCAAGCATGAGTGCAGGTCTGAAAATTTATGATGTTATCGGTAATCTGGTGAACTACGCCTATGAGGCAGATTTCATGTATTACCTTAAAAATGTATGCAAATGCCTTGATAATCAAAAAGAAGCATCGGTATATATTCTTGATTTATACTGGAACGGCTCTAACCGTTCAGGCATGAAGGTCTCCCCTGGAATCTATAAGGTGGTTTTTTACCTTGATTATCACAACTCACCCCACCATGATGTAAAACTCAATGCGTTACTGGGGATTATGAAATAAAGCAGGGATTCACCCCTTTCACCTTCATTTAACCACAGAAGAGCATTTTCGACTCTTTCTTCCGAAGTCGATACGTTAAAAAAGGTACGTCACATGCAGACCCGCAATGGGTGCGCTGTAGTTTTCGCTCGAACCGGGGATATCGTCATAACTCTTCTCATACCTTGCCTTTGCCGAGCAGGTAAGGCGTGAGGTAAGCGAATACTTCACCTCCACCTCGGCGCTGTAGTAGTTCGTAAGCAGCGGTAGTTGCCATGCACTTACTTCATACTCTTTTTCAGATTTATGGCTGTATTCTCCTGAAATCGCGCAGGTTAGTTTACGCGGGATAAGGTGAATGAACAACTGGTCTGCCAGTTTGTATTGATACGCCCTTAAAGAGTCGCGATTTTCATGTTTCATCGCCAGGCGTAAACTCATTTTATTCCGGAGAATCCGTCTGATCTTCAGGGAAAACCACCCGCTGATCGCATTATGCAGGCGGTCACCTTCGTCATTGCATAGTTCATCAGGGTGTTCTCCGTAATCATTGTCCCAGAGAAGCTGATAACGCAAGCTGTAGGCCATCCCGTTATCGAAAGCCTGTTTCCCTTCCACTGAGACCCGGTTGCTGAATTCCAGTTCTTTGAAATCCTCCGAATAACTCGTATCTTCACGCACCACCGACTCACGAGCATCATTTCGTTTGTGCTGCAACGTGTATCCGGCTGAAAAGGAGGGCTTCCCCTCTCCCATCTCAAAGGTAGAAATGATTGAACCGATGTTCAGATCGGTGACGCTTGGATCCTGGTCTTCACCGACTCCCTGCAGAATGGTGCGATCGAATTCATATGTCGCGGCGACATTGAGATTCTCACGAATCTGTCGGTCGATCGAGGCGGTCATGTTTTTTCTCCAGCTGACAAGATACGGATCTCCGGCGGAATAGTACGAGGGGGCGATCTGTAGATATTTTACGTTTGCGGTATAACCGCGGGCATTTCCACGCAATCCGACCGTGGCGGCATAGTGGTCGAAAAAATCATCCCGGTTAAAGAGCGAAAACACTTCCGGTACGGCTTTTTCGACTCGAGGATTGTACCAGGCGATCGCTTCCGCCGCCGAATCGTCCAGAGTGTCGGCCGACCCCAGATCGATTTCACCGAAAATCTCGAGCTTACGCTCAAGGAGAAAAAACGCACCGGAAATACAGCCGGTCTGTGCCGAAACCGGGTCTAATGCAGCAGGATCGCTCAGAGGCTTGCGGAAGAGCGGTTTGTCGGTTTGGTCGTGTAAAATGATGCCTCGCGCAGCGAGTGAAGAAAGGCGGGTCGGTTTGAAATTCAGTTCAGCAAGGTAGGTAATCTGTTGGCGTTTTGACATGCCGGTGTCAACCGTTTGATTGTACACAAAGATTTCATGGTCACCCGAGTCTTTGGCGATTTCGGTCTCCCCCGCCGCAAGTTTGAACTCAAGTCGCTTCTCCCCTCTTCCCATTTCAAGGTATTTGCCGCTGTATCGCACCCCTGTCATCTGACGACCAGGAATGGAAGTCTCGGAGGTGCTCTCAAAGAAATCCCCGATGACGAGCGATTGATGGGCGTAATTCATTGAAATGTTGAACATGTTTTTACCGAGATAATTGTTCGTCGATAACCACTGATTGCCGTAAAGATCCATGAGAAGGTTTATATCGGCGTTTCTGCGGCGTCCATTGGCAAAAAACTGGAGCTCCGGTTGAATACCGCCGTACCATTTTTCACTCTGCTCACCCGGATATTTTGACTGGCGGTGCATGGTAGATTGAATTGAACGGACGGTATCGATGGTTCCATCGTCTTTTTGCGAAAAGGTTTCGGCGGTATCCCGATCCTTCGGATGCGGGGTTGAGCGGGGACCGTACCAGGTGACCCCGGTCGTCACATTACCGATGAAACTGGCGGTCGGTTCCTGCGGCATGTTCAATGCTGAAAAGCCCGCCTTAAAATCAGCAGGTGGAGCAGCGGCCGCACTTGTTTTCGGGAGTACGATAGATCTAACCGGTTGCGGTTCTTTCAGCAGTTTTTTCATCTCCCCGGAAGACGCTATCGAAACATCGATAGTATTTGCGTACACCATTTCCCGCATTTTTTTGGGGATTTCGGTTTCAGCAATAACGCCGGTTTTATTTTTGATAATTTCAGCGGCGACGATCTCGATTGAAGAACCTTTTGCGGCAATTACCCCGTTGGTATTGCCGGAAATCTGACCGCCGGTAAGTTTCAGTTTTGATCGAGGCGCACACGAAATGCCGGTAGTATTCTCACTGATGAACAGGCTGTCGGCGGAAACGAGCGAACCGTGAAGAAGATTCATCGCCACGATATGCCCGCCAATAAAAGACGAAGCCGCAATGTTCAGATCGGAATTCTTTACTACTATGCCGTGCAGTGAATTCCGTTCGAACCGGCAGTCATTGACGCCTGCGGAGCCGTTCTCGACATATATTCCGTAATTGGAGTGACGTATGATGCAGTGCTCGAAAAGTGAGCGGTTACGGCTTCTGCAATAAATGCGGTCCCAGTCCCACGGCTGCGCCGCACGTTTCGCCGACGTGAAAACGACCGGTTCTTCGGCGGTTCCTCGGGCAAACAGCTGCCCGAAAACGGTTATGGTGGAGTAGTATCCGCCGACATACACGGTGCACGCAGGCCCGAACTCGAGGATTTGTCCCGAGGGGACGATCACATTGCCCTCGATGAAGAAAGGCCCCTCCTCTTTTGTAAATGTACCGAAAAGAACCCCCGCCGGAAGTCTCGTCCGCGCAGCGCGGAGCTCCGTGCGCGTCGGTGACGGTGCTTGAGAAGCGGCGGCATGAGACGGGGATATCGGCGCCGCCTGCGGCGTATCCGGCATTTGTGTAAGGGCGTCAGTCGCCGGTGCCGTCGCCGTATCAACCGGCGAGAAAGGCTCAACCACAATCGATGAATCGCTTTGTTGCAGCGAAAGCGTCTCGGCGAACGAGGGTACCATCGCTGTGCCTAGAAAAAAGATGATTAAATTTCGGTACACAGGTCACCTCTCCTCATGCGGAAGGCGTGAGCGTCTTTTCCGTTCAATCCCCATTGCCGCTCTATCGTACGTCGATCTGGAACGCCCTGCTCTTAGTGACGTTGTTGATGTCGTTGACGTCAATCTGGATCTGATTGGGCCGCTGGCGAACGAGCTCGATTTCGGTTTCAACGAAATTATCGGTGAACGTCCGCAGCGTTACCCGTTTTCCGTTCGTTTTATTGTGTACGTTGATTTCCCGGATAAGATGTATGTCGTCCTGGGGAAGATTTTCAATGGTGAATTCTATCGGATAATACGAAACCTCCCCCGCCGGAGACGAGGGCGGGACATCGATAACGACGTTTCCCGATGGTTTCCGCAGCTTGATAAGCCAGGTAGTGGTCGAAAGATACGGGTGGTTGCGGAGGAGCTCGACCGACGAGCTGTTTTTTTCCCTGTCTTCGGCGTAGACCCGGTAGGAATGGATCCCGTTTTCAAGCGGGATACAGAACGACTCGTTCGGCCGCATAATTTTGAATTCCTTGTCGCCGTCAATTTCATAATGGAGCGTAATCTCTTCGTCGGCGGTCCGGTCGAACACCGTGATGTTCCAGCACCCCTTCGATACGGTCGCGGTGATCTGCGGACGATAGGTATCGGGAGGCCGTTTATAGACAATTTTTCGCACTTCGGATTTGTTGAGGCCGCCGGCGACGACCTCGAATTCGAGCGCAACCTCGCCTTCCTCGTCGGGAATGGAGACATACCCGGTAAATTGACCGGTAGTACTTACCGACAGGCGTCTTCCGAGGACCGATACTTCGGCATTTACGGGAATGACCTCACCCTTGATAAGAATATTGGTGGTTGAAACGGTTTGACGATCGGGAGGTGACGTCACGACAAATCGATACTCGGGTTTATAGACGACTCTGCGGGTTAACTTTTGAATCGCACCGTCGAGCGACGCCTCGAATTCGAGCGTAAGATCTCCCGACTCGTTGGCAATGGGAATCTGACCGCTGAAACTTCCCGAGGCGGTTACCGGTAACTTCATCGACAATACCGTTACTTCCGCTCCCGGAGCGACGGTTCCGCTTACCGGAATGAGCGGTTTGGAAAACACCTGCCCTTCACGGGGTGACGAAATTGCGAATCGTAATCCGGACGGCGGTGTACGGAAAGATTGACCGGCGGAATCCGTCGTTTGCAGCGTATCGATACTTTTTATGGAGGAGTCAACAACGGAACGGGCGGAATCGGCTCCAGCTTTTACAGAATCGACCGGGCCGGCTGCCGGTTGATCGGTGGCATCAGTCGAAAGCGGAAGAGGGGCTTTTTCATCAAATTTCGTTACCGAAACCTTTTCCGTTCCCTTGTGCACGATACCCATCTGGTACTGTTGAAGCGCAACGCTGTTTGTCGAACCCTTCGGGGTGACCAGTACTTTCCCTTCGTATACTTTAACCGTGGTCCGATCCCTGCTTACCTCAAAACCGACGGTTGTCCCACGTATTGCGGCCGTAGCGGTGGGTGTTTCAAATTCGAAAGTGGATACGGGAGAAACGATTTTTTTAACATTTGCGATAATGGCGCCGTTCAATATCTTGATGGAGGTATTATGCTGCGCAGCCGTCCCTTTCAAGGCGCTCAATTCGACCGTTGTGTTTTCACCGATTTTAATGAGGGAACCGTCGTTGATTTCAAGCTCCGCCTCCGATTCGATGAAGGTACGGATCGCGTCGGTTTCTTTAAGCGACATCTTCGGACGGGCACTGTTCCAGACCGCGGCGGTCCCCCGCCGGATTTTAACGGTACCAACCAATTGCCTGATGGTGCATTTCCGGGAGTTGTGCGGAAAAATGGAAGTACTGCCTCCTGCCCAGAAAATAAGAATTCCCGTCATTAAAAGCCTTTGCCGACGCATCGGCGCCCCCCTGAAAAACAGTGTTCTATTCGTTTTGATAAATAATCCGGTTCGATATATTTTATAAACAATCAAAAAATCAATACATTGTACCACCAGTACCCCAAACGGTCAATTATTTTCCATTGAGTCAGCGATATGGGAAATCCATTACGAATTTTTACTGAGGTCAGGCTGAGTTCGCTTCCCGAAAGGAGACTCAGAAGGATTACCGCCGCGGTGTATCACCATGAAAAGATACCGCCGTTACAAAGAATCAATCTGGTCTGCTGCAGCGATTACACCATCCGCACACTAAACCGGAAGTACCGTGGAGTTGATGCGACGACCGATGTCCTTTCGTTCCCTTTTGATGAAGACGATCTATTGGGCGAAATTTATATTTCTCAGCAGCGTGCCGAGATACAGGCGCGCCGGTTCTGCGTGTCTATCCGTGATGAATTCATCCGTCTGTTCGTACACGGCCTTCTTCATCTGGCGGGCTACGATCATTGCAATGCATCAGAACGAAACGGTATGGAAAAAAAAGTTCGATTCTACATGGACCACATACCATAAGGTTGAAATGACGTCAAAATACGATTTGTAAAGGAGGCTGCTCTTGGAGGGTGATCCTTCAATTTTACTACTTACCGTCCTGCTTATTCTTTCGTTTGTGTTTTCATCGCTTTTTTCTATCGTAAAGATCGTTTTCAGTTCCATCGGTTCGGGTTCGATACCGCCCGACGATGACTATCTCCGCTACCATGTCGTAAAAGTAGAGGCCATCCTCGAAAACGAGACGCTCCTTGCAAATACGATCTCTTTCGGCCGCACCTTAACCAACAGCGCATTCTCACTCATCGCCTATCGTATCATTTCCGACGTTTTCCCCGCCCTCTTTTTCCATCAGAAAATCCTCATATCGCTCCTGTTCTCCCTTATTATGCTGACGCTCTTCGCTTACGATATTCCCCGTGCCGTGGCGAAACGATTTTATCGGAATTTGTTCCCGTTTTCCTATTATGTTTACAAAATAGCGGGATGGCTTTTTTTACCGCCGGTTTCACTTTTTATCGATATCCATCATCGGTTTTTGAAAATAAGCGGCTATAATGAACGGCTCGCGTTTCTCTCCGATGACGAAAAGGCGCGCATCTCTGAAAAAGAGGGCGGCGATGCGCTCGACAGCGAAGAACGCGAGATGATACGAAGCATCCTTGCGCTCAGCGAAAAGACCGTCGATGAAATCATGGTGCCGCGCATCGACATGAAGGGCGTCGAGTTGGATACCTCCTTTCAAACGGTGCTGCAGATTATCCGGGAGGAGGGACACTCGCGAATGCCGGTATTCAGGGAAACGATCGATTCGATCGTCGGAGTGCTCTATGTAAAAGATTTGGTGGGCTGGTTTTCGGAACACTCCAATGACGAGTGGAATATCAAGCAGATTCTTAAAAAACCGCTGTATATTCCTTCAGGAAAAAAGGTTAATGACCTGATGCGTGATTTTAAAAAACGACATCTGCACCTTGCGATCGTCGTCGACGAATACGGCGGTACCGCCGGGCTCGTTACCATGGAAGACATACTTGAAGAGATCGTCGGCGATATTCAGGACGAGTACGACGAAGAGGAAAAAGAGATAATCAAGACGGCGGAAAACAGTTATCTTATCGATCCGCATATCGATCTCAACGACCTCAATGAAGAACTGGGAGTCAATCTCAAACTGGATGACGTCGATTACAGCACATTAAGCGGTTTGATTTATCATGAGTACGGCGACATACCGCAGGAGCATGCCTCGTTCGATTATGCGGGGCTCCATATCACCATATTGAAAATGGATAATCAGCGAATTGAAAAGGTGAAGGTCGACGTCATTTCATCTTTACCGAATGCATCCGAATCATCCGTTTTTTAATCCCGCGGCAGACGTGCGAACGATTATGTACGGTCCGTGTTGAATTTAACTACCTTTTAAACTATTTTAAATAACTTTAAGCCTATAAAGAGTGTTTCTCCACGATGAGGAGGGACGGTGATTATTGTCGTCTGCATCAAACAGGTTCCCGGCACAACCCAGGTGCATATCAATCCTGAAACCGGCACATTGATTCGTGACGGTGTTGAAGCGGTGGTTAACCCTTTCGACGAGTATGCCGTCGAAGAGGCGCTTCGCATAAAAGAAAAAAACGGCGGGATTGTAAAAGCGATCACCATGGGTCCGCCGCAGGCTGAAGCGGCGCTGCGCAGCGTCATTGCCCTCGGGGTGGATGAAGGCATTCTTGTGACCGACCGGCTCTTCGCCGGATCTGACACCTGGGCGACATCCTACACGCTCTCCTGTGCAATCAAGTCGATTGGCGCCTTTGATCTTATCATCTGCGGAAAGCAGGCGATCGACGGTGATACCGCGCAGGTCGGTCCGGGGGTGGCCGAGATGCTTGATATTCCCTTTGTTGCGTGGGTAAGAAAAGTTGAAGATATCACCCCCACATCGATCAGGGTCGAAAGGATGATGGAGGAAGGCTATGACAGTATTGAAATGCCTCTCCCCGCACTTATTACCGTAGTAAAGGAAATAAACACTCCACGAATGGCGTCCTTGAAGGGAAAAATGCGGGCGAAAAGCGCACCGATCGTCAAACGTGACGCCGCTTCATTTCCGGTGCGGGCTGAACGCGTCGGACTCAAAGGAAGCCCGACACAGGTGCTGCGTTCGTTCGTTCCCGAGAAAAAAAGCGGCGGGGAAAAGATAAGCGGCGACGTTGCGGATCTGGTTGCAAAAATCAAATCAACCATCCTCGATTTGGAAATTATCCGGTAGGAGTGTTTCATGGGAATTAACGTCGATCCGGAAAAATGCATCGGATGCAGTCTCTGTGTGCGCGCATGTGCCGTCGATGCAATTCAAATCGTTGAAAAAAAAGCAATTATCGATCTTGAAAAATGTACCTTGTGTGCGGCGTGCGTCGAAGCATGCAGGAAATACGGTGCAATAACCATCACTCAAGAACAGACCGGTCATACGGGTGACATTGCGCAGTACGCCAATGTCGCGGTGTTCATCGAGCAGCGCAGCGGCGCTATCGCAGGTGTCTCCTATGAAATGCTCGGTGAGGGCAGAAAGCTTGCCGATCAGCTCGGCGAAAAGCTGCTGGCGGTGTTTCCGGGCTATTCGATGCATATGCAGGCCGAGGAGATCGTGAAATACGGTGCCGACAAGGTCTTCTATCTGGATTGCGGGAACTGTACCGTGTTTCAGGATGATACCTATGCCGCTCTCGTTGCCGACTTCGTCCTCCGCGAGAAACCGGCGATCCTGCTTGCCGGCGCCACCGCCATCGGCCGCTCTTTCATTCCGAAGGTTGCAGCGCGTGTATACGGCGGCCTTACGGCGGACTGCACAAAACTCGAGATCGACACCCAACGCCGACTTCTTTTAGGCACGCGGCCGGCATTCGGCGGCAACCTCATGGCCACCATCATCTGCCCCCATCACCGGCCTCAGATCGCCACGGTGCGTCACAAAGTGATGAAACCGGCCACACGCGATGAACACCGCACCGGTGAAGTGATCGTTCGCAATGTCGCAGCCGGTGCAGTTCGCGAACGGACACGGATAATCGACATTGTCAAGGAGGTCGAATCAACCGTCAACATTACCGAGGCGGATATCGTCGTTTCGGGCGGACGCGGGATGATGAAACCGGAAAATTTCTCGGTGCTGAGGGAACTTGCGGAAGTGCTCGGCGGCGCTGTCGGCGCAAGCCGCGCGGCGGTCGACGCGGGATGGATTCCCTACTCCCATCAGGTGGGGCAAACAGGAAAGACGGTCTGCCCGAAACTCTATATCGCCTGCGGCATCAGCGGATCGGTGCAGCACATGGCGGGGATGCAGTCGTCGGATTTCATCATTGCCGTTAATAAAGATCCCGACGCCTCCATTTTTCAGATTGCCAATCTCGGTGTGGTCGGTGACGTGATGGAGGTGGTGCCGGCCCTTATCCGATCATTCAGGGAAGAATTTAAAAGATGACGGCTAGATGACGACTATTTATTTATTTTTATGTATGATACTTAAACCTGTCATTAAGCGATAGAGGGTGCCGCAACACCATGAAACTCTCATTCGGACTGCCGAAGGGAAGCCTTGAGGCTTCCACCATTGAACTGTTTCGTAAAGCCGGGATTCATATCCGCAAAAACGAGCGGTCATACTATCCTGCCTGTGATGATCCGGAACTCGATCTGGTGGTCATGCGGCCTCAGGAGATCCCGCGCTATGTTGAACACGGCGTGCTGGATGCGGGCATCACCGGTCAGGACTGGGTGGAAGAAAACAGCGCGAAAATCGTCGAAGTCACGGAGTTGCAGTACAGTAAAAGCACCCGAAAGAAATGCCGATGGGTGCTTGCGGTTCCTGAAGATTCGAAATTCGGAAAGCCGCGCGATCTTATCGGCGGGCGTATCGCCACGGAACTGGTTGCGACCACCAAACGATATTTCAGACGATTGCGCATCCCCGTGGAGGTCGAATTCTCCTGGGGCGCCACTGAGGTCAAGCCGCCCCGTCTGGCGGATGCGATCGTCGACATCGCCGAAACCGGCTCGTCGATGCATGCCAACCGTCTCCGCATAATCGATACCGTTATGGAGACCTCCACGGTAATGATTGCAAACCGTGAGGTCTGGAAACAGAAAAACAAACACGACAAGCTGGAGAATATGACGATGCTTCTGCAGGGCACGCTCGATGCGGAACACTATGTGGGGCTCAAGTGCAATGTTCAGGAGGCCCGCCTGGCGGCGGTGATAAAGGTCCTCCCCGCACTGCATAATCCGACGATCTCCCATCTTTACGAACAAGGGTGGTACGCCGTCGAGACGATACTTCCGTTTCATGAGACAAAGCATATCATTCCCCGTCTGAAGCGGGCGGGAGCCTCGGGAATCGTCGAATATCCGATAAGTAAAGTGATTCCATAAACCCGGAATTTAATGTGGGCGGTCTATCTTCCCAAAGGTTATTTTTTTCATTCATATTCATTTCACCCCTTTTCCATAAGGAGGTGCCATGCAGGGAAACGCGCGCACTCAATTTGAACAGATCGTTCCAAAGAACGTCTCGCCGCGGATTTTGAAATGGATCGCAGTGGCAATAGCAGCCCTAATCCTGCTTGTTTCCGCTTTTTTCACCATCGAGCCTGAGGAAGTGGGGGTCGTTTTACGGTTCGGAAAATACGTCCGCACCGTTAATCCCGGCTTGAATCTCAAGATTCCCCTGGGAATCGAAAAAGTCTATAAGGTTCCGGTTGAGCGGCAGCTGAAGCTGGAATTCGGTTTCCGTACCGAGAAAGGCGATGTACGCTCCGAGTATTCCTCCACGAATTTCCTCGAGGAGTCGCTGATGCTTACCGGAGATCTCAATGCGGCGGATGTCGAGTGGATCGTACAGTATCGCATCAGCGACCCGTTTAAATTTCTCTTCCGCGTGAGGAACACCGTCCAGACATTCAGGGACATCAACGAGGCGATCATGCGCGAGATCGTCGGCGACCGGACGGTCAATGAGGTGCTCACGGTCGGTCGCCAGGAGGTCGCCGCCACCGCTTCGAGCATGCTGCAGTCGCTTGCCGATCAGTATGAAATGGGGGTCAAGGTCGAGCAGGTGGTGCTGCAGGACGTCAATCCTCCCGAACAGGTGAAACCGGCGTTCAACGAAGTCAACGAAGCGCAGCAGGAGCGCGAGAAACTGATCAATCAGGCCCGGTCGGAATACAACAAGATCATTCCGAAGGCGCGGGGAGATGCGCAGCGAACCATTGAGGAGGCTAACGGATATGCGCTTCAGCGCGTCAACAATGCCAAAGGTGAAGCGGCAAAGTTTAACGCGATATACGGAGAGTATTCAAAAGCGAAAGAGGTAACCCGGCAGCGCATTTATCTGGAGACGATGAATGATGTTCTCCAGAAAGTGGGGAAAAAACTAATCACCGACGAAAAGGCCTCGGGTATTCTGCCGCTTTTCAATCTGAGCAAGGAGGGCATAAAAAATGAATAGAGTCGCGACATTTCTTTTGAGCATTCTTGCGCTGATTGCCGTTGTGCTTTTTACCAATTCGTTTTTTATCGTTGATGAGCCGCATCAAGCCATCATCACTCAGTTCGGCAAACCGGTCAGGACAACGATCTCCCGGCCGGGCGTCCATTTCAAGGTTCCCGTTATTCAGCGTGCCCACTTTTTTGACAAGCGCTTTCTTGAATGGGACGGTTCCCCCAATCAGGTGCCTACCAAAGACAAGCGGTTTATCTGGGTTGATATGTATGCCCGCTGGCGCATCACCGATCCGCTTCTCTTTTTCCAGCGCGTGCATGACGAACGGGGAGCTCAGTCGAGGCTTGACGACATTCTCGACGGCGAGACCCGCAATGCCATCGCGAAACACGACCTCGTCGAGCTGATCCGGTCGACCAACCGCACCTCCCTTACCGATGAGGAGGCAGGTGCCGTGGACGACACCAGCGGACTGGCGCCGATTACCTACGGTCGTGAAAAAATCACCCGTTCAATACTTGAGGTTGCCGCTCCACGGATCAAGGAACTGGGTATCGAACTGCTCGACCTGCGTTTCAAGCGGATCAACTACGTCGATGAGGTACAAAATAAAATTTTCGAGCGGATGGTCAGTGAACGGAAGCGGATCGCCGAAAAATACCGCTCGGAAGGCGAGGGTGAGGCCTCAAAAATCCTCGGCGACAAGGAGCGGGAACTGAAAAGCATTCAATCCGAAGCTTACAAAACCGCCCAGGAGATCATCGGAAAAGCGGATTCGGAAGCGACCGCGATTTACGCCGAAGCATATAATCGAAATTCCGATACGCGTGAGTTCTACCGCTTTTTAAAAACCATGGAGACCTATCAAACCACCCTCTCCGAAAAAGACTGGCTGATTCTGTCGACGAAAAGCGACTTTTTCGAGTATCTGCAGAAGCTTCAGGGAAGGTAAGGCCGCGGCGTTGTGTGCAAAAAAATGGAGGAAGAGTATCGTTCAAGGTGTACAATAAAGTATATTGAATTAACAAAATTTGGGTTATGACATATTTCGGTTTCTAAGGGGGTTTCTGGGGGGAAAGAAACGAAACCGTAAGTGTTTTTATACTGCATTTCAGACATTTAAAACCCGCACTCAACCCTCATACCGATAGGGCGAGAATAACGACCATATCGCCCTGGTGTCATGGCGTGATACTCTGTCGTTTACCATGGACCGGTTACCATGTAAAACCCGAGCGACTTTTTTAAATCGGATGAACAGCATAATGAAAAGAAATGCCCTGCCGATCCGGAATGGATATGCCGCTTTTCTCATTGCACTAGCGGCAATCTCCGCGACTGCGGATGATGACTACGCCGACTGGCCCTGTTCGTCTTCCATCTACCTTAATACATCCGCTACCGGAGCGGATGTTTCCGGCAACGTCACCGGTTTTCCCCTGTTGATAAGGTTGACAAAAAAAAATTTCGACTTCTTCCCGCAGACGCTTCCCGGCGGTGCGGATATCCGCTTCGCAAAAACCGACGGCACTCATCTCTCCTACGCAATCGAACGGTGGAAAGACCATTCAAATAATAACGATACCGCGCACATCTGGGTTCTGATCGATACCGTGTTCGGCACTACTCCCTTGCAGGAGATTGTAATGTTGTGGGGAAACGGCAACGCCAAAGACAGCTCGAATAGTGGTATTGTTTTCAATAGGGCCAATGGTTTTTTAGGCATTTACCATCTCAGTGGAAATGTCAATGATGCTTCGAGCAATGGGAATAATGCTGTCTATGATACCTCAGTCGACACGGCAAGCGGTATTATCGGTCGTGCCCGGGCGTTTGACGGATCTTCACACTTTTTCCAACCGGGCGATATCGAAGACCGTCCAAGCGGCTCGATCTCCTGCTGGTTCCGTCCACGAAACACCTTTAATTCTTCCACTGAGACCACACAAGGTATTTATGGAAAATGTACCGGCGAAAATTTAAACGTGACCCTGAGTCTTAAGGGAAATGACTTCTCCGGCGGTGCCGACGGCATCACGGGAGAACTGCAGACAAAAATCGAAAACGAGACGGGCGGCACCTATTTATCGAATACCACCGGCACCTATTTGGCCGGAGTATGGTATTATGTCACCTGGACATGGGGGAACAACACCAGCGCAATCTATTTAAACGGCAGGGCTGAGGCGTCGATCAACACGAGTCACACATTGACCGGAGATGATAATGATGAAATCGGACGCAGCTATTATGACGGCCAGAATATTCAAGAGGGCGGCCCCAGATACTTTCATGGGACTATCGACGAATTTCGTTTGGAAAACAGCGTTCGAAGCGCTCACTGGATCAAACTCTGTTATGAAAACCAGAGGACTGCACAGACGCTTGTTGTGTATCCTTTAACGTATACCTGGGACACCGATAACAGTGCCGGTATTCAACCGGATGACGGCACCTGGGGTGACGATGATTTCTGGACGACTGACGGCACGACCCTTGTCGCCTGGGCCGGAATCGGAAACAGAGCCACCTTCGCGGGATCGGACGGCACTTATACCATCACCGTCAACGGCACACAAAACGTCGACAGCATCTATTTCGGCAATAGCGGATACACGCTGAGCGGCGGCACGGTCAATCTTGGAAAGAAATCGGGCATTACCCTCGCTTCCGGAAAAACCGCCTCCATAAGCGCTGTAATTGCCGGGACGGGAGGATTGCACGTAACGGGGGTGGGAACGTCGCTGAGCACGCTCACCCTGAGCGGCGCCAATACCTACACCGGGGTAACGACACTCGGAGCATATCTCCGCTGCAATGTCTCAACTCTGGCCAATGGCGGATCGAACAGCGCCATCGGTGCGGCATCAAGCAGCGCGTCCAATCTTGTTCTTGACGGAGGTCAGTTGCGCTATACCGGGAGCGGAGCGAGCACCGACCGTCTCTTCACCCTTGGTACGACCTCCTCGTTTGTTTACAGCAGCGGAAACGGGGCGATGAATTTTTCCAATACCGGTTCGATATCTTTTTCCGGCTCCGGTGACCGATCGATTGAATTCGGCGGCGATTACCGTGGAGGGGCAAACACCTTTTCACCGGAAATCGGTGACGGCTCCGGGGGTGCAACGAGCGTGGTTACATCGGGAGCCGATAATACATGGCTCTTTACCGCCGATCATACCTATACCGGTACAACCGACCTCTTGAACGGCACGTTGATTGTCAATGGGTCGATAGCTTCGGAGAGCCGAGTTACCGTATATGCAGCTGCAACACTGGCCGGTAACGGCGCCTGCCTGGGACCGGTAGCGGTCAGTGGAACACTCTCCCCCGGATATTCCGGGGCCGGCAAATTGAATACCGGCGCTCTTGACGTTGAGTCCGTGGCGAATTCAATTTTTGAACTGGGTGCACACAGCGACACGGTCGCGGTTTCCGGCGATCTGGTTTTGGACGGAAGTCTTACCGTTGTTCCGATAAGCGGCTTTACCTCGGGCCCGTATCTTCTGTTTACCTACAGCGGCGATCTGACGAATGACACTCTTGAGATTGTCTCTGCACCCGAAGGACTCGATTATTCGATTGTCGCCGGTGACGGGACGGTCACGCTTGTTGCTTCGACGGCGCTGATTAAGCAGGAACCGAAAGATACCGCCGTCATCGAAGGCGAGGATGCTGTTTTTTCGGTTGTCGCTTCCGGGGAAGGAACGCTATCGTACCAATGGATAAACGGGTCATCTGAAATCGTCGGCAGCGGCACCGACCTATCGCTCACCTCCGTTACCGTCGCCGACACCGGCGGATACCGCTGTATTGTGACGGATGATTACGGCAGCGATACGTCCCGACGGGCGTATTTGACGATTCTTTTTCCGCCCGCGATTAACGATCAGTCTCCGAACGAAGACTCCGTCCTTGAAGGAACCAGTGCGCGCCTGTGGGTGGATGCCGGCGGTTCCGATACCCTTATTTACCAATGGTATAACGTCCGGCCTGAAGCCGATTCGCTTATCGACGGAGCCTCGTCAGACTCGCTCATCATCGCCGCTACCGAGTTCGCCGACAGCGGATTCTATTATTGCGTCGTCAGCAACCGGGCCGGAGAAGCGATTTCAGACACGGTGCATCTTGTTGTCATGCACCATCCCCCGGTCGCCGGTTTTACCTTTTCACCCCAAAGCGGCCTCACCCCTCTCGATGTCGGTTTTGCCGATTCTTCGACGGGAGCGATCACTTCCCGGCTATGGCTTTTCGGCGACGGCAGTTCATCAACGGAACTGAACCCGACCCATGTCTACAGTACTTCCGGTCTGTATACCGTTACCCTTGCGGTTGCCGGCCCAGGCGGCGCCGACACTCTTGTCAAGAGCGATTCGGTGTTCGCCTTCGAGGAAGGACGGAATCCCGTTCGGATTACCGCACGATTTCTTTCCGGTACCGACGTGGAAATCATGCTGCAGAATATTGACAAGATAGATACCCTGCCGCCTTTCCCCGTCTGTGATTCAGTGGGGATATGGGTCAAACCGCAGTCAGTTCCGGAGTCCGCGGAAGACGGTACATTGCTTATCACCTACCCCCGGTCGGTATTTACCGGTGAACAGCTTATCGATACCCTTTCTCTCCCCGATACCGATACGCTTTTCGGGTTGATGAGCGCGTGTTTCTGGAATTACGGAATGGACGCTTCTTTTTATAAGGCAAACGGCACAACGGTTGTACTTTGTGAAATCACCGCTGTCGAAAATACAATCGATATCGATACCCTCTTTTTTGATTCCGCTGCAGGTGTTATTCGCATACGCTGGTGCATGGATTCACTTCAGGCTCTAAAGGATCCTGCCGTCGGGATAACCTATGGGTTCGATCGATTCCCACCCACGGCAACCACCATTCAACCGGTAACCATTCTCCGCGAATGTACCGATACTACCGTTCTTTTAAGGGAGCCGCTTCTTTTCGACACACTCTACTATATTTCGCTATGGTTACGAATGGGAGAAGCATCCTGGCTTGAACCGACCGAGGATTCGCGCGACACCGTTCGCGTCGGTTCACCATACAGGCAGATCATTACCTTCTTTGACACTACATCGGTACGTGACACAGTTACCGCTTTCAACGGTTCCGTTATTCTCTGGAAAGACAGCGCCTTTTCCGAAAATGTGCTCACCACCGATACCCTTGAAGTTATGACCATCGACACCGTCCCGGTCGGAATGATCGTTGTAGGGACCCCGTTCTTTTTCAGGAAAGCAGAACCGATACTTCCTTTTTATATCGGCATCCGTATCGATTCGGTTCCCACCGGTTATTTTATTGATGATGTCCGTATATACAGAGACAGCGCCGGCATAATAACGGTACATCACGAAACCGTCGTCGATACGGAACATGACATGGTGTATATAAAAACAGGTGATCTGAGCCTCCCCTCGATTGCCATGATTGATACCGCACCGACAGAGATCACCGTCCACGGTGATACTGCGGCATTTATTATCAGTACGGAGACACATACCGACAGTATTCGTATTGCGGACAATGTTGCGAATGTCAGGTGGAAATTTTATTACGGCAGGGGCGACCAGATCCCGCCGCTCCGACAACAGGAAGAACTGAACACCGGTGGCAGCAGCATTTTCCTCACCATACCGGATACCTTACAGGTGATAAGTTCAGAAACGGGATTGCGAGCCTGCGTAATAATCAGTGACGGAGTTCATGTCGATACCATCAACCTGTCACGAAGCGTGCTGCGCCGCAACTCGGATCAAACGACAACCGAAGGAATGGAATGGAATCCGGTGTATGCAACGGGAGAGCTGAAAAATAAGGATGTGCAAGCCCTTGTAACACAGGTAGCGGACGAGGAGGACAACAAATATGACCGACGATACGTCCGGTTGTATCGATGGATCAGTTATGAAGAAAACGCTTCGGACAATGTCAAATGGGTTGAATTCGACCCTGACAATACAACAGTACGTTCACATTTCTCTTTGGAGCCGGGAAGACTTCTATGGCTGAAAACCCGTTCCAATAAACCGTTTGATCTTGATACGGCGTACACGCTCTCGTTAAAAGATACCTTTACCGTAGTTCTCCCGGAAGAGCAGTGGACCGACTTCGGCATGCCGTACCGATTCAGCGTTTCAATCGACGACATTCTTTCAGCGAGCGGCGGCAACGCCGATTCCCTCTATATTTACAAGTGGAAACGAGACAGCGCCACCGGTATTTTTTCTTCCGAACCCTATTTTGTGCCCGTGTTATCCGGCAAGGACGATCGCTCTCTTACACTGGATTACATGCCGAAAGGCGGTTACAGTTTATATAACCCTTATCCGGAAGCGGTAGCATTGAGGATCCCCCCCACGCTGCCGGGAATGTCAAAAATGCGCAGCCTCGTCAAACAACGGGGAAAAGCCCTGTGGAGTTTCATAATTGCCGCAACAATCGACAACGGCATGCGGATGCCGCCGGTTTATTGCGGCTATGCTCCGGGAATTACAAAGATGGGTCATCCGGTTGCCCCCTCCTTTTCAAAGGTACGGGCCTGTGTCTTCAACCGCACTTCAGGAGAACGCTTCGGACACTACATCGGTGAAGAAGCAAAGAACGGACTGGTAACGGAAGTACGTGTACAGAACGAAAGCGATTCGGGGAGGACCGTTTCATTCCATATTGAAAAGGCAGGCGCCGTTCCCGAGAGCTATCATGCAGTATGCTACGATCCGCAGACCGGTAATGCAGGTTCCATCGGCAGTATTACGTTACCGCCACGGTCTTTCGGTTCGCGATGGCTGATTGCCGGAGATCCTTCATTCCATCACCGGTTTTTCACCAGCATCCTGCCGTTAACCTACTCACTCCATCCTGTTTATCCGAATCCTTCGCGAGCGGTAGTGAACATCCGTTATTCCGTACCGTTCGGTGTGCAGGAACGGATAGCTGTCTCAATATTCAATGCTTTCGGAGAAATGGTCTGGAAGAAACGTATCAACGACCTGTTGTGCGAAGGAACCCACCACCTGCCGTGGAACGGAGTGGACATGCATGGTAATCCAATCGGTTCGGGAATTTATATTGTACGGTTACAGATAATTGATAGCAGCGGCAAATCGTTACGACAGTTTAACCGAAAATGTACCTATTTTCGATAATGCCGCATCTTTCCAAAGTAAAATCCCAGACGCGCCGGAGGTCGATGGCGGAAAGTGCATCCGCTGCTGGAGGTGCGCAAAGCGCGTTGTTCGGACTTCACCCTCATCGGGTGTTTGGTATTTTATCGGGAGCGTTATAGTGAATAGGGAAACATCCAACCAAACAACGGGGGAAAAATGAAGTATTATTGCCACCGTCACCTGATCAAACGCTTATCCGGACGACGCTTCCGTTTTTTAAGCCTATTGATTTTTTTCACTACGTTTTACGGATATGCCGGCCCCATCGCCGAAGGATGCGATAAGTTTCTCGGCAATATTTCAACCGTGGAGCCGCCGTCGAACTTCACCGATTACTGGAATCAGGTGACGCTTGAAAACAACGGAAAATGGGAAAATGTCGAACCGAACCGCGACCAGATGAACTGGGGCCCTACCAAGGCGGCCTATAAATTTTGTGAAGATAATAAAATTCCGTTCAGGCATCATACCTTTCTCTGGAATGAGCAATATCCGAAAAGCTGGTTCGACCGATTGTCCGCAGCCGAAAAAAAAGGCGAGGTTGAAGAGTTGATCGAAGAGTTTGGGAACCTGAATTTTCGCGATACCGTCATGATCGACGTTGTCAACGAAGCTATCGATAAATCTCCCGAATGGAAAGACGCTTTGGGCGGCGATGGAGCGACGGGATATGATTGGATCGTCTGGGGATTTGAGAAGTGCCGGGAGCATATCCCCAGGGCGAAACTGACGATTAATGAGTATTATTGTGAATTCGACCTGGAACGTGTAACGGAGTACCTCACGATCATCAATGTCCTCAAGGAGCGGAACCTGATCGACTGCATCGGCATTCAGACGCATGACGGCGAAACGAAAAAAGGGTATGAAACGGGTGTCCTGAAACAGTGTATCGATTCGCTCGCAACTGCGGGGCTGCCTATTTACTCGACGGAACTGGACCTGGCGGGCTCCGACCAGGAGCAGCTGGACTGGTATAAAAAGATCTTTCCCATCATCTGGGAGCATCCCGCCATAAAAGGGGTGACGCTCTGGGGATGGACGGACTCATGGCTGTTGCACATCTCGAACCCCAGAGACGCGCGACTCATAATCAACGGCCAGGAGAGGCCCGCACTCAAATGGCTTCGGGAGTATGTGGCCGCGCATAAAATAACCAAAGTAACGGAATATGACATCCACATCGCTTCCTCTCCCGGCACGGCCGACACCATCTGCAGCCAGGCCGGCAATTACCGGGTGCTGCTTGGTCCTTCCGGAGGAAATGGTTCGCTGCAGCTATTCGATTTGTTGGGGCGCTGTGGCTGTTCAATCCGGATCGACAACACCGCCCCCGCGACCGCTTTCACCATTCCGAAAAGCAGTATCCCTCGAACATTGTTTGTTGCCAGAGTACAGGACGGCAGCGGGGCTTGGGTGCAGCGGGTACTGCCAATGCGATGAAATTGCCGGAAAGGGGGGGTGCGATCGAGCACTTATGCGCGGAGTGCCGTTCCCCGATCAGCAGTCCGTCCGGCTTCACCGTTTATGCAGAATGCCAGGAATCTCATAAAACAAACATTCAATTCATGGTATAATTTCAGGTGAATGCCTGACTGAACCTATTAAAAGGAATTATCTACTAAGTTGAATGATTGAACTTTTTTACCGGAAATGGCAAATTCAAAGAAATTGAAATATATTATTAACTGCCTAACCTAATTAACCATATTATGCCGGAGGGTTTCCATGTATCGTCACGTTTTGATGCCAGTCATTGTCCTTTTTTTCGTAGTAAGTGCTTTTCCCGAAGATGTGGCCGTCTTTCCGGTTGTTGGCGTCAATGCCGACCAGAGTTATATAGATGCATTCGGCATGCTTCTGGCAAAGAAGTATGAGGCGATCTCCGGACAGACGACGCTCGATCCGATCAAAGCCGGACGCGCGCTCGGCCCGGACAGCAACTACACTGCGGCATCGCAGAAGCTGGGCGTTTCTGAATATATCGAATTGACCGCAATAGGGCTCTTTATCAGCCGTAAAGAGAAATATTCCTACGGGCAGGGTGATTCGGGAAGCGCCAAGATGATTGTCGTCATCCGCGACAATAAAGACGACGATGATGACGATGACGATGAAGACGAAGATGACGACGACCAGGAACTGCTCGACAACAATAAAACCGTCGTTACCGCGATTCGCAGAGACAATTCCGGCAATCTGATCCATAAAGCGGAACTCACCCTCGTCACCTATGGAGATATCGAGGAGGCCAGCGACCGTTTTGCGCTGGCGCTCCATAAAAAGATCACGGTCGAAGAGGCCCGCTCGCTTACCAATATCACCCGTCGTGAAGGCATGGGACACAATCAACTCTTTGCCGAGAAAGTATCCGGCATCAAAGTCGGCGCTTTTTATCCGATCGTTCGCGATGGATACCTGGTCGGTATTACCGCCTTCGGGTACAACATGCGCATGGAAAGTGAAAAATTCTTTGTCGAATTCGGTGCAAATGCGCGTATCCCGAGTTCCATGACTGATGATGCCAAACGGAAATACGGGGGATTCGGCCTGGAAGTGGGATCCAGCTATTTTTTCACAAGAGGGACATTCGGCCTTTACGGCGGCGGCGGGGTGGTTCCTCATTTCAATTTTGGCAGCCTGATATATGAGGACGGTTTGGAAATGGGGCTTGCCCCTTATCTGCAATTCGGGATTACTTTTCCGCGAAATTCGCGAACCCGATTCTATTTTGATATGCGCATCGCGCAGAATGTGCTTCCAATCCACACCGGCGTCGATCGCGATTCCACTTCACTATGGGCTTACGATGATACCTATCCGCCACGTAAAACCCACCGTCCCTGTGAGATGGGCATGAATATCGGCATCGGCTGGTAGTCATTGTTGATGAGGGTCGCCCCATCAGGTATTTGCCGGGGGACAAGCGGTTTAGAGGAGCGATGAATATGACACCCCGGACACCACAGCGGTTTTTATCCGCACCGTTACTGTGTATAACGGCACTGCTGCTCTTACCCGCAGTGACTTCCGCCGGCGACGAAGGGGTGGCGGACACCGCCATCCATCATTTTCAGATCGGGTATGAGCGGGGCATCTCGCTGCGGTATTTTCCGGTGCGTACCTGGGGGATCGGACTCGTCGCCTCATCGTTTGAGCATGACAATATTCCCCAGCCGCTCCCCTTTTTCCCAAACGATGCGGTAAAAATAGATGCCGGCTCCAAAGTAACCCTGCGGTATCTTGGTTATCCCCTCAGTCATGACGGCTCGCCGGTACATCTGCTGGCCTCGCGCGTTATACAGCGACAGAATGCATGTTCGTTTGAATGGATTAAAGAATAGGAATTCCATTCCGGAGCGGACGATTCCAGGCTGACCGATCCTTTGGCCGATGTTTCCGTCATGATGCGATTGCTTTACCGGGATCTGACTCGCAAATGATTCCGGCGGACCGAAATACGACGCTTTCACACCGCCGAAATCGATGACGATTTTATCGACCACCAGCCCCGGGTCCACCATCCAGACCTTCAACATATGTCGACCGGTCGTCGATAGGGAGACCGATGTATTCCCGATTCTTGCCGCCTGCAGAACGCATACATCCCATGACCCGCCCACGTCGACGATCTGGGGTGATCCATTGTCAATCGCGACCGCGTACCGCATCAGTTCATCCCTTCCCACGCTCTGGTTGGGAAGCGAGTAGACCCGGATGGTCGCGTTGCCTGTGGTGAAGGTATAAAAGTCGTATTCCATGACCGGCGAACTGCTCTGGAGGGCGCTGGCCGTGGTTATGGCCGCAAGAGTGGTCGGAAGCACCATCACGCCGTCGCCGGTGCGCCCGAGCCCTCCTACAATCCGCCATCCGGCCGATTGGCGGTCGGTAACGCGCGAAAAATGTTCGGCTTCCATGGAAATGTATTTGTTGCTTTCCATAAACCCCGTGACTTCGTTTCTGGCGGGCGATGCGGGATTGAATATCGGTACGGCGACCGTTTTCGTCGCGCCCCCTCCGGTAATGCTTATGCTTCCGCTGAGGCTCGTTCCGGTCGGCACCGAGTTCCAGTCGACGGAAACCCACACCCGGGTGTCGCCGCTGAACGACCCGGAGCTCTCGCTGAGCCGGATCCATGCGGCGGACGTCGTTGTACTCCAGTCGATCGTGCCGGTACCGGTATTGTACAGATCGATATACGCACTGTCACGGTTGTAGCCGCTGATCGAGGGAAGCGTTGTCGCCGAACCGCCCTCGCAATAGACGTTCAGGCTGGCGCTGCCGCTGCCGCTGTAGTTACTGACGCTCGGCGCATTGAATACCGCCAGTCCGCGCGGATTTGAACTCATGATCCGATTCCATTTCCCGCTGGACATGGTCTGGTTGTAATACGACGTCTCGGTTTGAATCGCGTCGTACGCCTTTTTCGCCAACGAGCCGTAAGAAGCGGCGCTTGCGCGCTTTTGATCAGCATAAAAATTACTTTTCTGGGCATAGATGAACTTCTGGTTCATGAGCATGGCGCCTCGCAGGGGATAAAGGACCTTCTGGTAGAAGGCAGGCTTGAGATCCGACGCCATGGTGTTATACACCGCCGTCGCCCGCTGTTCGAGCGCCGCATAGTCATCGAGCCGCTTCTGCGCCTCGTCGCCGTAATTCGCAATTGAAAAGAGCGTCTCATTCATGTGTTCCGGTTTGCGTGCATAGCCGAGGCGGAAATACCCTTCCAGGATGTCGGCGATTTCCGGGGCGTCCGAAGCTCCGAAATCCCTTTCGGCGATATGCTGCATCCGCTGCTTTACATTACCGGCGGTGCATACAGAAATATCCCACGCCATGCTCAGGAACATCTCCATGCCGATCTCGGCCGGTTTGATGTCGCCGACATTGACCACCCATACGTTTCGCGCCTTATACTCCCAGGCTTTATTCAATTCCGCCCATACCAGCGAAGGCGGAGTGGAGCAGAGCCACAGGTAATCGGCCGGAGATCCCCAGTAAGAGATATGGTAATAGACGCCGGAGCCGCCGGAGCGTGCCTGTTCTGTAACATTAGACAAGCTCCTGATGTAGCCGTGATTGTCATCGACCCACCCGATGATGATGTCGTCCGGAACAACGAGATTGGCATAATACAGGGTAAGCACTTCCTTATAGGGGATGAATATCTGAGGCACCTTGGACAGATCTGCGTTGACATGTTCCTTGAGGATCTTTCGCTGATCGGCGAATATTTTCTCAAGAATGGCGACTTTTTCTGAGGTCGAGCCCCCCTCGGGCATGGCCTGGTCATCGGAGCCCCGTTTCCCCATGGTATACACATTTTCATATTTACCGTTTTCAATAATCCGCTTCTCCCAGAACGAATACACATTCGCCGCATTGGTCTGGTAATTGAAGTCTCCGGTTCCCTCGTTTGCCCATTCGGTTCCCGCCGTGCAGTTGCGCAGCAGAGGCTCGATGTGCGTCGACCCCATGACGATGCCGAAAGTATCCGCCACCAGCTTGTTTTCGGGATAGTAATTGAACGGCGTGGCTTTTTGATGCATGGCGGGCCAGATATGGTTCGCTTTAAGGCGCAGGAGCAGCTCGAACACGCGCCGGTAGGTGGTAGGCCCGAGCCCTGTTCCGCCGTCGGCTTTTGCATAGGTGTTCACCGACCAGGGCCGTATGCCCCAGTCTTCATCGTTGATGAAAATGGCGCGATACTTTACCGAGGGCGATTCACGGCTTTTGGTTCCGCCGGTGACAACGAGATTCGTCTGCTCCATGGGCGCCACGTCGGCGAACCAGTACCAGGGGGATACGCCGATGTTTTCGGAAACATCGTACATGCCGTACACTGCGCCGCGCCGGTCGCTCCCCGCAATGACAAGCGCCATGTCGACTCCCGTTACCGGGTTGGCGACCGTCTGTACTTGAAACGTTTCCCACTGCCCCTGCACCTCTGTAACGTTGATCTTTCCGTCGGACACGAGACTTTTGATGAGGGCGCTGTTATCCAGCGTCCCCACGATAATCGCATGCGCCGAGAGTCCGGTGGAGCTGTTTTTAATGGCCGGCAGCTTGCCGGTAACGCGCTGGATATCCGCGGCAAGGTCTTTAACGCACCGCACCACTGCCGGCGGCTCGTTGGCCGCCACATAAATATCAGATGCGGCATTATCATAGACGAGCCTGACGTCACCCGTCGTATAGGTTGTCGTGACATACTCGGAAACACCCCGCGCCGGGATCGAGGCGATACCGAGGTAGAGAACCGCTAAAACGGTCAGAAGATATTTGTTGTTGTTACCCGTCAAAGTCATCCTTGATTGTCTCATGGTATCCCCACGTTCTCGGCCCGCGGCATTACGGACGGCAAAACGGCGACAATATTTTTCGTGATCGAGTATTCACCGTTATCATCGGTAGTATCCCTTATACCCTGGCCTAAAAGAGTGACAACCGCCCCGACGATCGCTTGACCGCCACTGGTGACTTTACCCCGGACATTAATCGTATCCACGGCTGATGAATGCGCATTGGCGGCCATTCCGATGAAAACGATAAAACAGAAAAAAATGCGTTGGTACATACCCTGCCTCCCCCTTGATTACAATTTGTTTGTAGTATCCTGCAATGCAGTAAATAACGGTTAAAACAATGATAACCGGATTAACGCGTTTTTAGGTGCGCCTTCATATCGTATAACGCGAACAAAACGGGCGGATTTATCTTCGGGAGTCTCACCATGTCTGATGAACCCGGCTCTTCTCCCATCGAGACCGAATATCGCTCCATTGAGGAGGCTGCCGGCGGCAGGGACATGACGGTTGATTGCAATTGTTCGCTGATCCGGTTTCAGTACCGCGGTAACCGGTTCAGAACCGAATTCATGAACTCCGATATCCGGATTGCCGTTATAGAGAGCGCAGCCCCAGAAGTCCGTTTTACCGTTATCCGATATCGATACGCCTGCATTGATGCATGGAGAACCGGACTGCAGCTTATACCCGTCAAGGGTGCCTGCCGCCCACCCCGAGGTATCGCCGCTGCCGCCGTTTCCAGGGTTAACCAACTTCGGGTCGGACGTTTTTTTGTGTGCGTCTTCCGAAACCGCAGTAACGCCATAGTAGCAATTGTAATCAAATGAACACGTGGCGCCGTCCATCACTGCAGGACCGCTGACTTTGGAATAAAAAATGTTGTTTTTAATAACGTATTTTCCCTTGCCAAGATACGCCGTGCCTCCGGATGAAGAGACTAATGTTGATGATGATTTATTGGTATACAGCACGTTGTTGTATACCTGCGCGGTCGCAGCCGCATCGGAATGCAGGTTAAAGGCGTGGCGGCTGTTGTTCTGGAGAATATTGTATCTGACAATAAGGTCACCGAAATTGAATTGGCAGAAAAGAAAACCATCCCCGCAATCATGAATATAGTTGTATTGGAACACAGTTTTCGTAGTGCCTTTGTCCGCATCGATACCGTTGTAATCGGCGCTGTTGCATCGGTGAATCGTACCGTACGTTTCATTTTTCTGAACGATAATGTTGTCGGTGTAATACAGCTCGATCGCGCTGACCCCGGATCCCGCACAGACATTGTTTTCGATCAACCCTCCCTTGACATTGGTGATATACATGGTGTTGCAGCCGTGATCATTGTTATACTGGCTCAGATAATTGTTCCTGATAATCAGATTGGTGTGGGGGAACCATCGGGAGTCCGAAGCGGAACTTCTCCCCCCCCACCCCACCGAACCCTGCCTCTGCTTGATGCAGATACCGCCGAACGAACAATCGTTGATGCTGTTGTTCTCGATCAGGATATCATTGAAGTTGGTTTTTTTTGATGCGGGTGACTGGATGTCAAATACTATTCCTCCGCTGTGCTTGGATTCGTCCCAGCCTGCTGAATTAATGACGCCGGTCATGTTCTTATCGGTACTTCCGATCCAGGCCACCACTCCATGCACGTCATGGATATGACAGTTTTTTATATATATATGGTTGATGGTGCCGAATTCTCTGCCGTTGACGGAGATGCCATGGTAATCCCCCCAGTCGCCCGCCTTGTTGGTGACCTCAAGATTGTTTATATCCCAGTATGACTGGTTGAGCAGATAGACCGCGCTTGCGGCGCCGCTGGCTTCAATCAACGGTTTGTTTCCGGTGCCGTACCGGTCAATAACAATCGGGCTGCCGCCTGCTCCGGAGCCTTTTGGAGAGAGTTGTCCGGTCCAGCGCCCCCCTGCCTTGAACAGAATACGGCTTCCGGGATCGAACGTTGCAGCATTAACCTTTGCCAATGATTTCCAGGCAGTGCTTTCGGTTGAACCGTTCGCGGCATCATTACCGTTTTCCGAATCAACGTAGTACGTTGCGCCGGCGGCGTTAACCATTGGCGTCGATATTATCAGGAAGCCGATACAAAAAAATCCCGTACATTTGTTATACATAAACCGTTTCCTTTCCGGTGACGTACATCACTGAAGTACTATTCGATAAGCCTTTCGATCGTTTCCCGACGTGGCGGTTAAAAGGTATACGCCTTTGCCGCATGGCCCGTGATTCCAGCATACATCAAATGGAGTTCGGGCATGTTGCTTATGCACGAGTGTCTTAACGAGCCGTCCTTTTATATCAATCACCCGAAGCAGAAACGGCTCGTTATCCGGAACTTGACAGGAGATTTTTATCGACGTCGCGCCTTCCGCACGGTACTGCATACGAAGAAACGAAGGCGAAGGAACGGTATGGCCGAATTCCGGAACAAGGGCAACGGGATCGGTATACGGCAATGACGCAACCGCAGCCGATGCACTCCCAAGTCCGCCCGACGCGGCGGCTGCCGTAATCGTTCCCGACTTGCCGTACTGCGATTTAATCAAGATGCCGAAGCTTCCGCATTGATGGGTTGCCGCCTGATTCTTTGCGGTAATCGGATTATCGCCGATGAGTGCACCGGGACCCGAAAGGCTGACATTGATAGTTCCTGTCGCGTAGGGACATACTGTTCCATTGGCGTCGACGATGGAAATAAGCGCACGGCAGATGTCGCTGCCATTGGCGACGATCGAATCAGGTTCGATATCCATGACCAGTTTCTGTGGCGTCCCGGGTTCCCGGGCCATATGCGTGGCACGCACGACGCTGCCGATCAAACCCTCGGCCCGCAGCCGGTCGGTGGAATGGCTTGAAAGGGTAAAAGTAAAAGGCGGATGCTGCAGCGATCTTCCCGCATCCGGGCTTTGCGTGGCAAACGTTGTCCAGCCGGACCCGTTCCAGGTGGACAGGCGCACCTGTTCGCAGTTGCTGTATACCTTGACGTCCAGCGGCGAGTTTATTTGCCAGAAGTTCGCGATATGCACCATGGGTTCGGAGGCATCTTTTTGCGACTCGTAAAAGTAATAGGCGAATTTCGGGATTCTCATCAGATCGCACACGCCGTGGAACATGATGTTCGAACCGCTGCTCCAGCTATTGGCGCTGTTGTAATCAAACACGCACCAGCCCAGGCCGCCCGCCACCCAGTTCCTGCTTCTTGCCTGCTCGGTCATGAATTCGTGCTTTCCGGCATGGTCGAGAAGTCTCTGCTCTGCGGTATCGCGCTTGGTCGGAAAGGTATGCCCGGTATGCTCGCTGTTTATATACCCTCTCGTGCTCGGATCAGGATTAGCATTGGGAAGACCGGTAAAGGAATTATGGGCATAAACATCGTAAACGTTATTTGAAGCATCGTAGTTGCGGGACATGGTCGTGGGGCGGGTGGTATCGAGCGCATGAATAACCGCATTCGCTTCCGCCTCCCACGTCGCGTTTTGCCTCGGCTCATTGAGCGTGCCCCAGCAGATCACGCTCGGACGATTGCGGTCGCGGCACACCATTTCGCGCATCGATTCCTTGGCTCGCGTGTCCCACACTGCGGAAAAGGGCGGTGTCTGACCGTTGTTGCTCCCGCCCGGTGCCTCTTCGTAAACCAGGAGCCCAAGCGAATCGCATGCGTCCAGAAACGATTGATCGTGCGGATAGTGGGAGAGCCGGACCATGTTGCAACCCATGTTTTTGATAAGTCGCGCATCGAACACCTGCAGGTTGTCGGGGATCGCATGGCCGATAAACGGCCACATCTCATGCCGGTTAACGCCAAACAGTTTGAGCGGCTTGTCATTGATAAAAAAACCATTAGCCGCGTTCCACTGTATTTTGCGGATTCCTATGCGTTCATCAGATTCGTCAAGCACCATCGTGTCGCTATTCAGCACTTCCGTGTGTACGGTGTAGCGATAGGAATTTGACGGGTCCCAGAGCGAAGGATTCGCAAGGGTAATGGAGCCCTGACAGAGCGCCGTGGCATTGGCATTCACCGTTTTCGAGCTATGAGCCGTAGCGACGATTGCGTTCGATGTGTTGAGGATGGTCCATCGCACCTGAATGGCGGCCGAGGCGGTACCGCTGTTTTTTACCCATGTTTTAAGGGCAATGCTCGCCGAAGCCGCCGAAACCCGGGGGTACGTGACGAAGGTGCCGCCTCCGGCATCTTTGGCGAATACGGGATCCGGAATGTGCACCTTGTCGGTAATGGTAAGGTATGCATCGCGGTATAACCCGCCGTTAATGATGAAATCGAGCGGTCCGCCCGTTCCCGGTATATCGGTACCCGCCGTGTTATCGACAAACACGGTGATGACGTTATCCTCCTCGCCAGTGGTAACAAGGTTCGTAATGTCGGCCACCACCGGCGTCCATCCATAGTAATGGCTTGCTGCCTGCGTTCCGTTCACGTATACCTGCGCGGTACTGCTCGCGCCTTCAATGGTCAGATAGATCTTTTTCCCGGCGTACTGATTATCGATCGTCAGGTGTTTGCGGTAAGTTCCGATCCCGTGGTAAAAAGAGTTCCCGGGATTATAGGTCGTATATTCAAAGGTATGTGGAAGATGGACCGTGCTCCAGCCGGCTACATTGTCGTTGAACGCGACCGCGGTCGCGCCTGATGCATTGCCGCGGTAAAATTTCCAGTCGGCATTGATGTTAAGCACAGTGCGCGCGACAAGAATCGAATGAGCCGGAAAGACGCTTACAATAATGGAGGCCAAAAAGTAAACACGCCTCACTCCTTTCGTCGGTTTTAGCAAAGACAGTTTCATAGAGAGTCTCTTCGATGCAAGTCGCCGTTTGATGCATGTGAAACATAGGTTTCATCGGTTGCGGTAATGGGAACGTCCGGTTTCACGATCACGCCGTCGCGCCGTACGGCCTGGAGAATGTTTGCACTGTGCTGAGCGCCGACGGCATCGATAAATCCGACCACGCCGGCGGTGAGCACGGCAACGGTCAACCTGCTAAGATCGCTGCTGGGGAATCCGTCCGTCCAGGGGTAGGTCCCTACCGACCGCGCCAGGCGTGAAAGGTAGAATATCTGGTCCCGGTCGGAAAGATCGAAACCGTCCTGCGATACCCGCACGGTGGTGACGTTCGAATATTTCGACGCCTGCAGATAGTGGCGCGGGGTGACCATGCAGTACTGAAGTGTTATGCCGTGCTTCTCCATCCCGAGCGCCATGTTCGTCATGAACTCTTCCCCGAGATTGAGCGTGTAGGCGGGCTTCGCGAAATTGTCAAGCCAGTCCTGTTCGTACACTGTTACACCGGATTCTATAAGGTACGCTGCGATTTCCCTGTCCCAGAACTCCGGATCCGTTATGGCGCCGTAGGATGACGTATAAGAATTTTTATAGGTTGAAAGGTACGGGGAGGTGTTGGAGAACCACCGGCCGTGGGTGACGAGCGGTGTGCCGAGACGCCGTTTGAAATCCGCCAGCCCGTTGGGGAACAGCTCGGGATGCGCCCGATAGACCCAGCAACCGTTGGCGAAATCCGATGAGCCGGTACCTTTTTCCCACGACTGTTCCGGTCCCTTGGGATACCACCAGCTGTCGAGCTGCATATAACCGAGACGGATATCGGCCTTATCAAAGGCATCCTTAACCGCGATGAGCGTGCCTTCGTAGCCACGGGACGATTCGTATTTGTAATAATAGGTCGCCTTATTGTCGGTCCAGTAGCCGCATTTTTCAAGCGATACGTCGGCGTCATTCGCCGGCCTGCGCTTTCCGTTGAGCGCAGTGAGCTCCCTGCCAAGCATACCGGAAAACGTCCACGCAGGTTTGGTGTTCGTAATTGAATATGCGCCGCTGGAAGCGGTCATTGAAGCGGAAATGCCTGTTGAGGCGCTTGAGACGGTTTGCGCAAAAATCCGGGATACCCCCAAACAAAACACCATCGCGAACAGGCACCCTTTTGCCAAAAGAATTCCGCGCTTCATACGACCAATTCCTTGCTGTTCCGGACACGTACTATCTGAAGACAATCAGCCGATCCTCTTTTTTCTGATTCATATAGCATAACTTTATCCAGTCGGCGCTTCGCGAACTATCGGATATATTCACTTCGTCGATCATGCCGCACCAGTAGCCGTAATCGCTTTCCGCGCGTTTGCCGATGTGAACGTCAAACGTCGAGTCGCGGTGGCTCGAACTCGCGGTGGTATCGATAGTGCTGTCTGCACATTCGCCGTCTACATACAATTGCATGACGTTGCCTGAACGGACTCCCGTAAGATATTTCCACTCCCCCGACTGTGCCTCCGCGAAATTCGATTCCCAGCCTACAGCGCTTCTCAGGTCATAGATCTCCCACAGATCACGGCCGCTCAGGTCAAGGTTGTAGTTCCGGTTGCTCTTTGAAATGATGTAATGCGCCGCGCTGTCGATCGCGGCGGCAAATACCCAGGCCGAAAGGGTATAATTGCCGTTCTCCGGTATATTCAGTCTGCTCTGTGCGGTTCCCGTCAGTTCGATATAACTTGATGTTCCGTTAAAGCTTTGACTATTGCCGATCATGCCGTCAACGGCCGAAGCGGCGCTCATGCCGTAGGGCGTTCCATGGTAATGATTTCCCGTTGCATCGGATACCTCCGTACTCCCCGCCTCGCCAAGATGCCACACCCCCTGAAAACCATCCTCGGTATCGAACACCGCAGCGCTGTTTGACACATCGGTCGCCCCGGGATTGCCCCAGTGCATCATGATTGACTGGGTGCTGTCGTTACCGCGTACCGTATCGACCCGCACCCAGATCGCGGCGCGCTGGTCCTCATAATCCCACTGCTCAATTTCATACGGAAGTGGTGTACCGGCGGAGGAAGTGAAACGGATGTCCTCACCCCCGGTTTTCGCTTGAGTAAAATCGAAATTCGTCGTTGAGAGTCGTACCAGCACCGGAAATCCGTAGGCATCCTCCTGAACGTCCGCACCTGAAACCGAGGTATTGAGCACAAGCTTTTGTGAATAATTCCATCCTTGCCACGGTATGGTGACCGTATCACCGGAAACAACCTCAACACTATTCCGGATTACCACTGGTTCCGGTTCGTCGGTTGATCTATAGTAAACAGACGGAATGACGCCCGCAGGAACCGGGTCGAGCAGTGCGGCGCAATCCGTTTCATTCAATCGGGTAGAGACCGTCGTGCCGGGGATATACAGATACCCGGTTTCGCTAACGAGAATATCGCTGAGGAGTACTCTGATCGTACCGGGAGGTTTCAATGAAAATGAAGCGACCGTATCGACCGTTGTAACGGCCTGCACATCGGTTGCAAGGCCACGGAGACGGGAAGAAATCTGCGCTGCTTCAATCGAATAGGTACGGCCTTTTACCACCAGGAACCGGTATCTTCCATCTACAGCAGTGGTATCGATGCATGAATCGGCGGGGGGAGCATCTTTTTGAGGATCGTAATCAGAGGACAGCAGCGTCACTATAACATTCTCCTCCGGTGCACCGTGCTCGTTGGTAACCATTCCAATGATCCTCGCATTCCCCGCTTCCGAACCGCCGCCTCCTGCAATGTTGGTGGTGCAACGGGGAGCCGACAGGAGTGCGATTGCCGCAATTGCAGGGGTAAAAAGAGTTCTATTGAACACGGTTATTTTTTTCATTGCGTCCGCCCTCGCCGTCTCTTTTTCATGTTCATTCTGGAGCGCGGAAACAGCTGAAAACCGGCCAGACACACCATCTCGGGATGCTCATCCGCTTGTGCCATGGCAAGCAGGTGCTTTCTGAAATTCCGTATCTCTTTCTTTATGGCAAGATAGGTATTTCCGGAAACACTGAGTGTCAGCGACGAGATGTCCCTGTTTTCCGGTTCGATGGAGTCAAGCGCCTCCATACTCTGGTTGAGAGTTTGCCGATGGTAGTTTCTGAGCACGGTTGATCTGACCTCGTCACCACTTGAAATAACCGGATCGGTCCGTATGAAACAACCATCAACACCTTTTTTCAGAAATCCGGCTTTCAGCAGATAGGCTACCGCATTGGCTGCCTGCCGCGAAGTAATTCGCGGCACGCAATTTCGAGCGAGCAGATTGCAGTCGCCTTTGAATTGCAGGATAGCAGCAAGTTCCCGGATGACCGGATAGTACCATTTGCTGAAGAATTTCAACTTCTTATCGTCAATCCGGTGCAGACCTCGACGATAGCGGAGTGACAGAAGCGTTCTGAGCAACGACTCCTTTTTAGCGATTTCCGGTTCGTTATTGAATAGAACGAGTGTTGTAAAATAGAGGCTTTCACCGGGAGTCAGGTGCAGCGCTTTGCAGAATTTTTCGATATACGCACTGCCTAACGTACGCTCGCCTTTAAGCACTCGGAATAAATAATTGGGGCTGGTTATTCCCGCCTCACGTGAAAAAAGCCGGTGAGAAAAACCGTTGTTACGCTGTTTTCGTGCATGATAGACGGCATTGAGATATTCCCGGTAATCGAAATAGTTGTAAATATCGACTGTTTTTTTTTGCTCCGACGTCATGGAAAGTAATATATGTTAAAAAATGCATATATGTATAATTAATTTGGTAACAAGACAAATTGAATAATTAAGTCATAGTAAAATAATATTGATATTTTAAAATATTTGTATTAATTATCAGGTAACAAAACCGTTAAATGGCTTTCTTGAAGCATCGAACAATTTACCTTAATTATCTAACGCCGTGCCTAAATTATTGAATGACTTACCTTGATTATCGAACGACGTGCGTGAAGTATCGCACGATATGAAAAAAGGGGCACTTGCCGATACCCCCCCCTACCCCTTTCAAAAAAAATATATTTTCCTCAAGTAAGGGAGTCAGGAGCCAGAATTCAGACGACAGAATAAGGAAGGATAAAGGAATGGAGTGGTGTCGAAATCGAGATCGAAATCGGATCGCGGATTTTCCAGGCCTAGAGTATTGCTGTAAGAATTATTCAGAAAATTAAAAATATAGTCAGCAAAAAAGGGGAAGTATAATGCACATTGTCACCGTCAATGAAAAGACCGCCGGAAAGGCGGGTAATCGAACGGGAACTATGGTAAGAAGGGAGGGGGCGCGGTCTTTCCGTCAGTTCGCACTCTTTGTCATGATTGCCGTACACTCCTCTTTCAGCCAGGTAACCTACTCCGGGAACTGGAACGAGCGACTCGGATCCGGCCCCTGGGGTGATAAACTCCATATTTCATCCGCGGCCAATGCAACCGCCACCATCCGGGACACCGGGACGGAGGCATTCGTTATCCATAGAGCGGGACCGGAAGGCGGCATTTTTAAGGCGGTTGTTGACGGCGATCAATCGACCATAAAGGAGGTCGATACTTACGCTCCGCAGATTCTCTGGAATAAAAAGACGGTTATCGCCTCCGATCTTCCGGACGGGCCCCACACGATCGTGGTCACAGTGACGGGAACGAAAAATCCCGCGGCCAGCACCACATCCGTTTCGATCGTCGACAAATGGACGCTCGGCAGGGGTATGTGGTCGACCGAAAAGGCGTGGGCCTGGTACACAAGCAAACCCTGGATCGTCGGGTGGAATTTTACACCGACCACCTGCGTCAACAGCATGGAATGGTGGCAGGATGAAGCGAAAGTCACCGACAGCATTCTCCACAGGGAACTCGGGATCGGAGAGCAGCTCGGGTACAATGCGATCGTGGTGTATCTGCAGTATCTGGTCTGGAAAAGGGACTTTGCCTATTATAAAGAGCGCTTCGACCGCGTTCTTGCCATCGCCGACAGTCATCATTTTACCATGACGCCCGTCTTTTTTGATGACGTCAATTTCATCTGCGACGGGGACGACTGCGGCAACTCATTCCTTGGCGATCAGGGGGAGCCCGAACCCGGAAAGTTGATGTCGCAGTGGACCGCGAGTCCCGGCCCGACGTATGTGCTGTCGGTTGACGAACGCCCCGGGTTCAAACAATACGTTCAGGATTTCGTACGCACCTACGGTCAGGACGAAAGAATCCTCATGTGGAATCTGTACAACGAACCGGGTAATTGCGGCATAGGCGCAAGGACGTTTCCGCTGCTGGAGCTGGTGTTCCAATGGGTCCGTGAAATAGGAACATCACAGCCGCTCACCGCCTCCGAGTGGTGGGGGTATACCAATCCGTGGCCTTATAGTCTGTCTGATATCTGTTCGTTTCACGGTTACCACGACTACAACGGATTGCAAAACGACGTCAACCAGCTCCGATGCACGCAGCGACCGATCATCTGCACTGAGTGGCTTGCGCGGGGGGAACCGGGGACCAATATCCTTATCGATCTGCCTCTCCTGAAGCGTCTCGGCGTCGGGGCTTTCTGCTGGAGCCTCCTTGAAGGTCGCATGCAAACGAAGTACTCCTGGTATATGCTTGACAGCTATTCGGATCCCTGGTTTCATGCTATCCTCTACAATGACGGTACTCCCTACCGTCCCGAAGAGGTTGATGCCATACGGAAGAACCATGCGCATAAAACCTTTAACTGGGTTGCGGGAGCGACCGACGGGTCGATGGTGGTGAAAAACGGCTGCACCGATCCCCGTTACGCGGAGTACGATTCAATGGCCACAATTGACGATGGCTCCTGCTCGACACTGCTCCCGCCACTTGTTGTTCGCGGTTGCCTCGATCCCGATTCGAAGCATTAAAATCCTCTTGCGACGGAGAATGATCCGGATTCATGCAATCCCATGGCACTCATGCAGCCGCCCAAAGCCAAGACAGCAAAACCGTCGCCGCGGGCCTTGTTCAGGTTCATCGGCAGAAACCGAATCCGGATTTCCAGGCAGGGGACCGCGCGGGTGGAACTGTTCAGCATGAACGGCCGTCTGGCATGGAGCGGAAAAGGGGAAGGACCGTGTATGCTTGCTGCCGGTCGCTCTTTGAAGAACGGAATGTATTACGTCCGGATGAGCGGCGATGGAGGAAAAACGGTTGTCGCCGCAATATGCGGGGTCAATGATCAACGTTGACAGAGGGGCAATTCCACCGGGATCGATCCCGGCGGCGCAGCCGCTCCTCTTCTTCCCTTTTGGCCGATGAGCGCGCTCCGACCCGGGTATCCTATCGCTATGCGGTTAATTCCATCGGCAATTTGTATAATTTTGTCACTACCATCCCATAGGATTTCAGAAAAGTTGACAAGTTGGCCGGCCACGTTGGCCGATCCGCGTAATTTGACCGACAAATCCGGA
>JAFGNB010000247.1 GCA_016927235.1 Chitinispirillaceae bacterium | reverse complement strand
TGTTCGTGGATTTTCGGCAGACCGGCAAGCGGGTATTTGCTGCGGTAGATCGGATGGTCGGCGGGCACCGGCATAAGAGGATTTTCCGGGAAGAGGAGTGCGACTTCCCGACGGAAGGTCCGGTCCATGCCGTAGTTGTCGTCCGCCCATAAAAAGCCGCCGCCGATAAGATATCTGCGCAGTCTGATCCGCTGCCGCTCCGAAAACCGTACGTCGCCGTGTCCCGTCATATAAAGAAAAGGAAAATGGAAAAGCCGGTCGTCGTCGATACGTACCGTAGCGACCGAGTCACACAGGGGGATTGTTGTCCGCCGCCTGACCGCCTGCACCAGATTGGGCAGCGACGAAGGATTCGCATACCAGTCGCCTCCGCCGTCGTATTTAAGGCGTGCGACGGTAAAAAGACACTTTTCGGTGAAACCCGGACGCGGAGAGGAGAAAAGAAGCAGCAGCGCAAAACCCGCGGCCCGCTTCAATTGACGCAGCCGATGACCTGCTCTTCGGTATCGCTCCTGTTTGGGACCCATTTCGTGATGTCGCTCCTCCGCAAGGCAAAATAGTTACGCCCCCGCGCCCCTTCCAAACAAAAGGGCGGGTAACCCACCCGCCCTCCAACAAATCGGATTTCGTTGATCGACAGGGAATTATTTCACCACCGGCCACCGCTTCTGCCACCAGATAAGTACCGGGCTGGCGATGTAGATCGACGAATAGGTACCGACGCTCATACCCACAAGCAGCGCAAGCGCGAAATCCTTTATCGCCTCGCTGCCCAAGACGAAGAGCGCGATCACGACGAAAAGCGTCGTCGTCGTGGTAATAACGGTTCGTGAGAACGTCTGGTTGATACTGGTATTGATGATCTCGTCGAACTTCCGGCCGCGGAGCCCGCCTCTGATGTTTTCGCGGATACGGTCGAAAATGACGATGGTATCGTTGAGGGAGTAACCGATGATCGTGAGCAGCGCCGCCAGAAACGTCAGGGAGATTTCCCGGTTCAACAACGAGAAAACGGAAAGCGTTATCAAGGTATCGTGGAAAAGCGGTATCACCGCCGCTACGCCGAAAGGAAGGTTGAACCTGAACCCCACGTAAATAAGAATCGCCAGCAGCGAGAGAAGCGAAGCGATGATGGCGTTACGCCGCAGTTCACCGCCGATCTTCGGGCCTACATTCTCGACGCGCCGTACTTCAAAAGGGTTCCCGGCGTATTTTTCCTGCAGAGCCCGTTTAATGCCGTCGACCACCAGCGTTCCCTCCGCCTTTTTTCGCACCATCACCTGGATCTCGTTGTTGGCGGCCTGACCGATGGTCTTGACTTCAGGTGAGCCGTAACCCAGCTCGGCGATTATGGATCGTATCTCCGCGATATCGCCCTGTATCGATTTCTGGAACTTGAGCTGCGTGAGCGTACCCCCCACGAAATCGATCGAGAAATTGAAGCCGCGGTGAACCGCCACCGAACCGATCCCCGCCAGGATGGCGAGGAGCGAACAGATAACGGCGATACGCCAGGCGCCGATGAAATTGATTCTACTGTTTTTGACAAATTCAATCATGGTGCATATTCCCCGTTGTGGATGTCAGATGCTCAGTTTATTGGCGCGCTGGGCGGTAAATACATTCATCAGTATCCGCGAAACGAGCAGCGCGGTAAAGAGCGACGATATGATGCCGAAAATAAGCGTTATTGCGAAGCCCCTGATCGGTCCGGTCCCTTTCCAGAACAGAATGAACGCGGTGATCAGCGTCGTGAGGTTCGAGTCCATGATCGTCACGAAGGCCCGTTCGTACCCGGCGTCGATGGCGCTTCTGACGGTCTTCCCGACCCTGAGCTCTTCACGGATGCGCTCGAAGATGAGAACATTGGCATCCACCCCCATGCCGACCAGAAGGATGATGCCGGCAATGCCGGGAAGCGTCAACGTCGCATGAACGCCCGTCATCACCGCCAGTACCACCGAGATATTGAGGATCAGCGCGATCAGCGCGATGACGCCGCTCAACCGGTAATAGACTATCATGAACACAAACACCACAAGCACCCCGACAATACCGGCGAAAATGCCCTTGTCGATTGAATCCTGGCCGAGCGACGGGCCGACGGTCCGCTCTTCGATGATGGTAACCGGTGCCGGAAGGGCTCCCGCCCGAAGCACGATCGCAAGGTTCTTGGCCTCTTCCATGGTGAAACTGCCGGTGATCTCCGCACGTCCCAGAGGAATCTTCTGGATGATCCGCGGAGCGCTGTAAATAGTGCTGTCGAGGACGATGGCGAGGAATTTGTTGACATTTGCCGCAGTGACCGACGAAAACCGGCGTGCGCCTTTAGCGTTCATTTCCATGTCGACTTTCGCACCGCCCGCATGCATGCCGCTCTGGTCGATCGACGCGCGCGCGTCTTTGATGACATCGCCGCGCATTTCCGGGGCGCTTTTCACATAATAAAGGACCCGGTAGAGCGCGCCCTCGATTTTCGTCGTGTCGTGCCCCCAGAGAAATGAGTTCGCTCCGAGGCCCGCCCTTTCGAGGGCATGGCGGACATCGTCACGGATGAAAATCGACTGGACGCGCGGAACATTGTCGATTTTAACGCCGATCTGATCGCCGATCTGAACAAGGAGGTCTTTGAAGGAGGTGATCTTATCTTTCTTGTCAATTAATTCCTCTCCGGCCGACACCGAGTCGGTATCAGCTGCCGCTTCGGTTCCTTCGAAAAGCTGTTCCGCCAGTTTCTGGCCCTCCTGCGCTTTCTGTTCGGTCGAATCCTCCATCGCGGCGGAATCCTGTTCCGCCTCCTTTTTCCCGGAAAGCTCATTATCGATAACGGTTATGGCGCGTTCGAGCTGAGCCGGTTCGCGCAGCAATTTGAATTCAAGCTGGGCGGTCCTGCCGATGACGCTTTTAGCCGCCGCTTCGTCCTTAAGACCGGGAAGCTCGACGATAATGCGGTCTTTACCCTGTTTCTGAATAATCGGCTCGGCCACGCCGAGGGCGTTTATGCGGTTTTCAATAATGGTATACGCCCGGTCCTGAACATCTTTTTGCGCTTCTTTCTCAAGGTTGGAACGATCGATTTCAAGCACCAGACGCATCCCGCCCTGCAGATCGAGACCCAGATTGAGAATTTTTTTAAAGATCCTGGGGTTCTGTTGTACGTAGATTTCCCTTTCATGCTGACTTTTTGAATAAAAAATGAATGACGGTACCAAGAAATAAATGGTAAGCGCCACTGCCGCCAAAATGAGCAGTATCATCAAAGGGTTGTTTTTCTTCATGTGACCCGGCACATCCTTTCTGCTGTTTTTCTGGAAGCCGCTGGACAGTCGTAATGGGGTCTCAGGAACGGCGCTATCCCGGGTTTGATTTCGATCCCGGACGTATGTTTAGATATTCATTGACTTTTTCTACAATATCCTTGGGATTCTGCGGTTTGGTAAGATAGAGATCGCACCCCACGCGCTGACCCTCGCGATAGTCGTGTTCCTGGTTCAAGGCGGTAAAAAGAAATACGATAATGTCCTTGGTTTCAGGGCTTCCTTTTACCCATTCACAGACATCGAATCCTGTCTGTCCGCAAAGGATGACGTCGAGAATAACCAGGTGCGGTTTTTCCTTCTTTATCACCGAAATAGCCTGGTTGGCGGTTATCGCCTCAAAAACACTGAATCCTTCCAACTCAAGAAAGAGCCTCAGTATTTTGCGTATTCCGGGTTCGTCATCTACCAGCAGAATCCGAAACGGTTTCTGGTTTGTCACAGTGCAAATCCAATGAAAAGTGCATCGAAACCACTGCTTCGGCCGATTAAATAAAATAAACGATGTGAAAAGATACATTTTTTTACCCTGTGCGCGCAACCGGTTTGATTTTCTGTTGTAGTTAGTATATAATGGGAATAGTTTGCATTTTTAACTCAGAGGTGCCGCGGTATGAATAAGTGCCCTTCTATTCCCGAAGAAAAGGCGATCGCGGAAATCGAACGGTTGCATTGCCGGATTGCCGAACTGGAACGGATCGAAGAGAAATATCAGGAAATTCTCGTCGAACTCACTGAAAAGGAGGCGTTTAATTTCGCCCTTTTTCAGTATAATCCGGCGCTGAGCGTGGTGGTTGATCGCGAGGGGCGCGTTATCAAATCGAACGTTGCAAAAAAGAAGGCCGCCGGGCGCCTCCCGAACATCGGAGACATCATGTACCGGGACTATGCATCACATCACACGGTCGATATGTACGCTGAGCTCATGAATGCGATTTCCACCGGAACAATCCGTCGCTTCGACGAGCTGCCGTATAACGACAGGATTCTCTCCGTCACGATCGCACCCTTTCCGCAGGGAGCGATCGTCATCTCCGAAGATATCACAGAACGGAAAAACGCCGAGCACGACCGTATCACCCTGATCGACGAACTCAAACGGGCGCTTGAGGAGGTTGAAACACTCAGAGGACTTCTTCCGATCTGCGCAAGCTGTAAAAAAATAAGGGACGACAAGGGGTATTGGAACCATATCGAAGTCTATTTCAGCAGCCATGCCCGTGTCGACTTCACCCATACGCTCTGCCCCGACTGCATCCGCCATCTCTACCCCGAATACTGGCGCCAACTGCAGGAACGAACTGAAGCGAAGGCCTGATTCCGGGCAACTTCCTGCCGGTCTTTTCATTCAGATGTGTCTGAACGTATCTTCTTCTCAAATGAATGGGGAATAAACTTCCGAGAGACGCACGGCCGTTCGTCTCTCTAAAGAGAGGGAAACACCATTTTCAATCAACGGGCAGGGTATCTTCAGTCAAATTACCACCGCCAGAGGCGGTGGCTTGTTTTAGGGGCGGGCGGAGCCCGCAACAAAACAAGACGAGCAGCATTGCTCGTATTTATCACTACGTTCTTTCTTCGTAAGGTGTTCCGGCTTTCAGCCGAACCCTGTTATGGTTTTCTACGAGGTGCCGTCTTACTCCACTGGCGGAGCCAGTGGTTTCTTTGTGCAAAAC
>JAFGNB010000246.1 GCA_016927235.1 Chitinispirillaceae bacterium | reverse complement strand
CGCCAATAAAAAAACCTACCCCAAAGAGCTTGCCGATCAGGTTGCCGGCGCACTTTTAAAGGTGGAAAAACTCATGGGGAAGCGATTCGGCGACACGAACGATCCGCTGCTGCTCTCGGTACGCTCAGGCGCCCGTCGCTCCATGCCGGGCATGATGGATACGGTGTTGAATATCGGATTGAATGATGATACGATTGTCGGCCTTATCGAGAAGAGCGGCAATCCCCGTTTCGCCTACGACGCCTACCGCCGTCTTATCATGATGTATGCGGACGTCGTAATGGAGAAAGCCGCGGGGATTGAGCCGAAAGGCGGCAAGGGGATCCGGAAAATCCTCGACGAGCGGCTCGAGGCGGTTAAAAAGGCAAAGGGGTACGCCGTCGATACCGACCTGACCGTCGAGGATCTCAAGGCGCTGGTCGTCGAATTCAAACGGGTCGTCCTTGAGGTCCTCGGCACACCGTTTCCGGAAAAGCCACTTGAACAGCTCTGGGGCGGGATCGGCGCAGTGTTCATGAGCTGGAACGGCAAACGCGCGGTCGACTACCGCCGGATCGAGCGTATTCCCGATGACTGGGGTACGGCGGTAAATGTGCAGAGCATGGTTTTCGGCAATTTAGGCGATACCAGCGCGACCGGCGTTGCCTTCACCCGCAATCCGGGCACCGGTGAAAACCGGTTCTACGGCGAGTACCTGATCAACGCGCAGGGAGAAGATGTGGTCGCCGGCATCAGGACCCCCGCCCCGATCAACGACTATTCGAAGAACGAACAGAGCAAGGACCTCCCGACGCTCGAACAGACGTTCCCCGCCTGTTATCAACAACTTTTCGATATCGAACGGCGCCTCGAACAACACTATCGCGACATGCAGGACATCGAGTTCACCATTGAAAACGGGAAACTGTTCATGCTGCAGTGCCGTGTGGGCAAGCGAAACGGCGTGTCGGCGGTCCGCATGGCCGTTGATATGTGCAAAGAGGGGCTGATCGACACCACGACGGCGCTCATGCGTGTGGGGCCGGACCAACTCGTCGAGCTGCTTCTCCCGATGATCGATCCGAGTGACGAAAAGATACTGTCGCCGATCGCCAAGGGGCTCCCTGCGGGTCCGGGCGGCGCCTATGGGCGGGCGGTGTTCACCTCCGCAACCGCGGTTGCATGGGCGGCGCGCGGCGAGAAGGTGATTCTTGTGCGTGAAGAGACCTCTCCCGAAGACGTCGACGGCATGCACAAGGCGCAGGCGGTTCTCACCTCCAAGGGCGGGATGACCTCCCACGCTGCGCTCGTGGCGCGCGGCTGGGGAAAATGCTGCGTGGTCGGATGTTCGGACATCGAGGTCCGCGACAACGGCTTCCGGACGAAATCGGGCAGACTCATCGGCGAAGGCGAATGGATTTCGCTCAACGGTACCAAGGGGCTTGTGTACGAGGGACGGTTGAAGCTCATCGACGTCGACCTCGAACGCAACGAATCCTATGTCGATCTCATGAAAATGTGCGACACGGTCCGCACCCTCAGGATCAGGACCAATGCCGATACTCCGAGGGATGCGAAGAGAGCGGTCAAGTTCGGCGCCGAAGGTATCGGTCTGTTCCGAACCGAACATATGTTCTACGGCGAGGGGAGCGACACGGCGCTGTTTCTTCTCCGCAAGATGATCATGAGCGGATCGCTCGGCGAGCGTAAGGCGGCGCTCGAGCAGCTTTCCGTATATGTAAAGACCGACATCAAGGCGACGATGGAGGCGCTCGACGGTCTGCCGATTACGATCCGCCTGCTCGACCCGCCGCTGCATGAATTCGTTCCCCATAGCGACGACAAGCTTGCGGCAATGGCCCGGGAACTGGGCATCAGTATCGAAGAGGTCAGGAAACGGGGCGAAGGCCTCAGGGAGAGCAATCCGATGCTCGGCCACCGCGGCGTGCGTCTGGGCGTCACCTACCCCGAAGTTTCGGAAATGCAGATCAGAGCGATCCTGACCGCCGCCGGAGAACTCATCAAAGAGGGAAAAAGGGCGTTGCCGGAAATCATGATTCCCGTTACCTGCACCTCGAACGAACTTGTCAATCAGAAAAAGCTGGTTGACAGGATATATGCCGAAGTCTGCGGGGAGCTCGGACTTGCAGCCATTCCGTTCATGTACGGCACCATGATCGAGATCCCGCGCGCCGCCCTTACGGCGAACCGGATGGCCGAGGTCGCCGAATTCTTTTCATTCGGCACCAACGATCTTACGCAGATGAGCTTCGGATTCTCCCGCGACGATATCGGCGGATTCCTCCCCGATTATATTGCCGGCAAGATCCTTCCCGCCGATCCTTTCCAGACCATCGACCAGGAAGGCGTTGGCGACCTGATCAGAACCGGCATCACCCGCGGCCGGTCGGTGCGCCCGGGCCTCAAGATCGGCATCTGCGGCGAGCACGGCGGAGACGCCGACTCGGTCAAGTTCTGCCACCATGTGGGCATGAACTATGTCTCCTGTTCGCCGTTTCGGGTCCCGATCGCCCGTCTTGCGGCGGCGCAGGCTGCGGTTGAAGCAATGACGGCGAAGAAGGCGGCGGCAAAAAAGCGGCCTAAGAAAGCGGCGTCCGGAAAGGCGCCTGCGGTAAAGAAAGTCAAGGCGAAAAAAGCCCCGGATAAAAAGCCTTCGGGAAAAAAACCGCCCGCAAAGAAGGCGATGGCGAAAAAAGCGCCCGTGAAAAAGACGGCGACCAAAAAGGCTACGGCCAAAAAGGTTCCGGCCAAAAAAGCGCCGGTAAAAAAAGCCGTTGCGAAAAAGACGGCGGTAAAGGCTGGATTGAAAAAAGCGCCCGTGAAGAAAACGGCGTCCAAAAAGGCACCGTCGAAGAAAACCGCGCTGAAAAAAAGCAAGCGATAACCGGTCTCGGGAGTAGTCATTGTAAACCAGGGCAGGGCCGCTTCGGCAGCCTTGCCTTTTTTCATCGGGAGGTGTGCGCGTGATCGCCGTTGATTTTCACGTCCATTCCATTTTCAGCCTGTGCGGGCTGCACACGGTGCTTGAACTGCTTGAACACGGCCGGACAATCGGCATGCGGGGGTTCGCCGTGACCGATCATGGTCCGGCTCTGGGCGGCAGGCTTAATACCGTCTTCTTCGAGCGCTTCGTTTCGCCCGATCCGCACTTCGGCATCCTTAAAGGAATCGAATGCAACCTGCTTGACAGGGAGGGGGCGATCGATCTTCCGGGCGAATATCTGCGGTTTCTCGATATCCTGCTCTGCGGGTTCCACCACAACTTCCCGAAAGGCCTCGGCCGGCAGGCGTATACCGGCATCATGCTGGCGGCGCTGCGGCGCAATCCGATGGTCGATATCGTCACCCACCCGAATGACGCCGCGTATCCGGTCGATTACGGGGCGCTGGCGGAGGCGGCAGCCGCCGCGGGTGCGGCGATCGAGCTCAATAACTCGAAGCTGCGCTACCCCCGCAGCACCCCCGCAGAGGCCGTCGCACTGCTTGTTGCCTGTAAAGAAATGCGCTGCCGTGTGGCGGTCTGCAGCGATACCCACGCGATCCACGAACTCGGCGACGATGCGGCGGTGGCCCCGCTGCTGCGGCAGGTGGATTTTCCGCAGGAGCTCATCGTCAACCGGACCGCGGCGGCGGCGTTTGACTTTGTGGAGCAGCGGCGGGCGCTAAAGCGTTAGCCGCGGAGCTTCAAGCGTAAACGAGACCTCCCGGTCATACGTGGCTCCCGCTTTCCCGAGATGGCTTGCATACAGATGGAAGTCCCGCACCTCGAAGGGTTCGGTTAAAAAGAGGCTGTTGCTGACAAGATACTGCGCCACGCGGTCGTGGGAGACGCCGTGAAGCCGCGCCACGGTGATGTGGGGAGCGTAGGCTCGTTTCTCGCGCGCAAAGCCCGCCTTCACCGATACGTTTTCGACCAGCGAAGCGAGCCACACGAGCCGCTTTTCGGGGGCGATTCCCGCCCAGAGAATGCGCGGTTCCCCCCGGGGAGGAAAGTGGCCGACCCCCTTCAGACGCAGGGGGAAAGGGGGTACTGCGATTTCCTGCAGCGCTTTGATAAGGTCCTCCTCCCGCTCGGGGGGAGTCGCTCCGTAAAACCGCAGCGTAATGTGCAGCTGCTTCTCGCTCATCCATCGGGCGCCGTGGATCGCCCGGTAGGTGGCGCCGATGTCGTCGATAATACGCTGTGGAAGGTCGATGGAGAGAAAGAGTCGTTTCATGGGATGTCCGGTTTAAAATAAATAAGGGAACGGGGACGGCTGACTGACTTATAAGAAAAAGGGATATCGGCGGAGCTGCGCTGCAGCGGTCGCTTTACACCGTATGATCGAAAAAAAGCCCCTCCACCTGCACCACATCGTCGATGATCCGGTTGAAATCACTCTGGCTGATATTTTTCCGCTGTTTCTCCTTGATGGTTCCCTTTTCATCGAGAATATACAGATCAATGTACACTTCACCCCATCGTTTGAAGACTCTGAACCGGTAGGGAAGGTTGCGTTCGGTCAACCGCCGGTTCGACGCTTCGACCGCTTTGCTGAGCGGATGGAAGTAATCAAACACCTTTTTTTGCTGAGGACGCTGCTGCTCCTGTTTTTTCTCGCGGGACTGCCCCTGTGTTGATGAACCGGTCGCCTGGACGGCGTAGAGGGGTTCCACGTTACGTTCTTCGGGAGCATTGATCGGAGCATTCATTGAAACTGTTTCCATTCACGGCGCGAATAGTTATCTTTTTACCACTTATTCCCTTGCCGCCGGAATAGGGGTAATAGGAAATTAAAACAATTCTTGCATCATTCGCTACAAAAAGGTATTACTAATTGTATCGCCGGCGGAAATTCGCAGTAGTGGAACAGATTAAACCGATTAATTCACTGAGGTTTTTGTGGGAGTAATCAACAGGGGCATCGCTGTTGTGCTGCTTGTCGCCGGAGCTGCGCCGCAGCTCTGTTTTTCCGGGCCGTCGCCCCAGCGAAAATACATAAGTCAGGAGCTGATCGATACATCGGTGCAACGAGGATTCATTCTGCTCAACGAATCGGCGGATATGGCGGGCGTGGGATTCCGGCATCAGCGTTCGATCGCCGAAGCGAAAAAAATCGTCAAATCTCTAAAAGAGAAGGCGAGGGGCGATCCGAACGAGAAGTACGTGCTCTGGAAAGTGGGTGAGCTCGAGGCGCAGATTTATCTGGAAGAGAGCGACCTGATCATGCAGCAGATGCGGAAGCGGCAGTTGACCATCAACGAGCTGGTCGATAAATACAACAAGGAAGTCGGGAAATGGCGTCCCGATTTTGCGACCCTCTACCGCATTCATAAGAGGATGGAGCAGGTCGATGCGGCAAAGGCGAACGAACTCGTCGATTCCTACAATCAACGCAAGCGCGCCCTTTCGCGGGAGGCGGTCTATTTTCTCGAAAAGGCGCTTCTTGCCGGCAATGCCGATTCCGCAAGGAAAGAGCTCGGGTACTGTCTGCGCAACCAACTTTATCTGAATGTATCGAAATCGGCGTATAAAAGACTTGAAGAGCGTGTGGAAGGGCTTATCGAGGCCATGGACGCAAAGCCGCTGATCGAGTCGGGTGCGGCGTTGGCGAACCGGTTGCTCGATAAGCGTAAAATCGCCGAGGCCCGCCGGACGCTCGACACCGCCGAAAACCGGTTGTCGACGGTCAAATCGCGCCTGCCGCAACGCGAAGCGATTGCGATGTCCTCGCTGCTCAACAGGACGGTCGGCCGTCTGAAGGCGCTGGAAGACTCTCTTGTCAATGTCAACGTGGGGATTCTGCGGTCGAAGGGCGTCGAAGCCGCCGATGACTATCTCCAGAAAGTACTGCGTTCCTGCGGCGTGAGTCACGAAAAGGCCGCCTCGGTCGATCGGATGATCATTGCCGTGAAAACGCCGGAAGCCGGAGACGCACCTTCCGAAATCGACGGGCTCGCCGACGAGGAGGAGGAAGAAAACGCCGTGCTTGACGATATCATGCGTGCGGCGAAGAAAAAGGCGCAGGAGAAAAAGGACAGCCTGCAGGCGATCGAGGATGCGCGCCTCATGAAGGAGGGCAGGGAGCGGAACCGCCGGGACAGCATCAGCCGTATCGCCCGAGCGGCAGAGGAAGCCGCTCTGCGCGGCAAGCAGCAGCGCGCCGACTCCATCGCGATGGCGGTTTACACGCTCATCGAAAACAACAAGCCCGACGCCGCGCGAAAACTCCAGGAAAAGGAGAAGTCGTTTCTCGAAGGGTTCCTGCGGCCCGATGAGCTTGCCATGCTCAAAACCACCGTCGAACATTTCGCCTCCGCCGCCCTAACAAAGAAAAGCGAGGTGACCTACCTCAAACCGGTGGAGACCGCGGCAAAACAGCCGGTGCAGCCCGGCACCGACACCGGCGAACTCCAGGCGAATATGATCCGCGCGCAGGAAGAGATCCAGGGGATCTATGCGATGCTCGAACGCAACGATGTCGACAAGGCGTATCGCCGTTTTCAGACCAACCGGACTCCTCTGCAGAAATATCTCTCGTCCGAGGCCTTCAGCATGCTGGAACTGTCGGTGAAGCAGGCGTACGAATATTATTCGAAAAAGAAGTAGGAGAGGAGTCGGAATTCGGAAGCCGGGGGGAGGAAAGGCGGGGGCGGTTCGCGGACAAGAGTATATTTAATTGAAAAAAAGTAACACGCCACTTCACTTCCCTCTCCCGGAGGCACTGATGGTCCACGGTTCAACGATTACTGTCCAGACAAAGGGTTTTTCCGACATCCACGACATTACCGGCCGGGTCAGACGTATTGTTTCCGAATCGTCAATACGCAACGGCATTGCCGTCGTCTTTGCGGTCGGGTCAACCGCGTCGATTTCGACCATCGAACATGAGAGCGCCCTCGTCGCCGACGTTCGCGATCAGCTTGATGCGATGGTGCCGCACACCATGCACACTCGCCATTCGCAGACCTGGGGCGACGACAACGGGTTTTCCCATATCCGTTCAACCCTCATGGGGCCGGGAATCACCGTGCCGGTGGTCGACGGGGAGCCGGTGCTCGGCACCTGGCAGCAGATCGTGGTGATCGACCACGACAACCGGCCCCGGTCGCGCAAGGTGTTCGTCCAGGTGCTGGGCGAATAAACCCTGCGGCCGATTTAACAATTCGTAGAGACGCACGGCTGTGCGTCTCTACCATTCCGTCCCCCGCCGGCGTATGTTCCCGTCGATACTGCAGCTGTCGATATCATACGTCACGGTCCAGCGGGCATCGTAGTCGACGAGCCGGACGATGCCGATCGAATCGGCAAGGATGATTTCGTCGAAGCCGTGGATGATCGGCCGCGTATACTTGAGCGAAACGACATTGTGGAAATCAATGCCGTTGCACTCCAGCGACTCGTTCCAGGTATAGGTGACGCCACTGCCGTTCGAGGTAAAGGTGTCGCGTGCGGCGCTGATTGCCGGCGGAAGAAAGCGGTGATAGGTACCGGTAAGCGCGGGGCCGAAGAGCGTCCCGCCTGAAGACTGCTGGAACCAGTCGTCGGTGGTGTCCACCCGATGCTCCTGAAACGACACCCGGTAGTAGGTGATGCCGTCGTCGGAAATGGTGTCGGTGACGGCGATGCGCAGGGAATTGCCTCCCGATTCGCTGTACATCCACCAGTTGGAGTTGTTCCGAAAGGGGAAGAGCGATTCGGTTGTAAAGGAGATACGCGTCGGTTCCTCCCTCCCGGCTTCGTTTCCTTTCCCCCCTTCCTCCTCTTTCTCCTCTCCCTCCTCATACCCGCTCACCATCAGCGTACAGGAAGATGACACCGCGATCAGGAAAACGGCAATGGTTGACAATGGTGATTTCATGGCTGCCTCCTATCGGGCCGGTCCCGTTGGCGACTGGTGAATGATGACGGTGATCGAGTCGTCGTCGTTGTCGTACGGATCGTCGGCGTCGCAGATGAAGACGGCGCACGAGCAGGCCGCAAGCGACAGCGCGAGCGCAAGGGTGAAAACGAATCGAAACATCGGTGCCTCCTTTGCAAAATGGTTGCTGTTCGGGGACGGAATGTCCCCCTCTCGGTGAAGCGACCGCTTCCCGGTTTCTTTACCTACTGTCGAATTTGATCCGCGGAGCTCTATCGATAACACCCCGCACCCGCCGTTTGCGCAAAGGAAGGCGCGGGGGTACTGCCCTTGATGAGGCTATCCGGTTCCAATCGATTGCCCGTTCACGGCGTCAATCCCCGATGATCGATTGCAGCGTCGCAATCACTCCCGGCTGCAGGTCGATCGGTTTCAGTTCGTACGCTTTATTGATGGGGCGGTATATCCGGACATACAGGAGCTGTTCGACGCCGGTCGGTATCCGGTCGAAGGTGATCCGCTGCTCGCGGTCCGTGCAGCGAAGCTGCATCCCGGTGCCGAGTACATTGACGAAAAAGAGCGCCTCGCCCGGGGTCTTGCCGTTGTATTGCAATGAAACGCCGGCGGTCTTCCGGGCGTGGAGCGTGCCCACATCGATCCTTGTCGGCTCGTCGGGAGCGGTGAAGGTGCGGGCGATTGCGTTGCCGTCGCCGTCACGAATGTAAATCATGTGTTCGCCGGGCAGCACGTTGAAGATATGGAACTTTCCGCCGTTATCGGTGGTGGTGACGGGCGCCTCTCCCGCCTCGGCGGTATCGGGAAGGAACCGGCGCCGGTTGATGAAGACATCGCCGCCCATAACCGGGAGGAATCGTGTCGTGCCGGTCCGGAGCGTTTTTGCCGCGCCGCCGCTGTCGGGGTAGTCGACGACGCCGACCACCTCGGAGCCGGTACCGCCGGTGGAAGGCGTATTTTCAACGGCGGGTGAATCGCCGGCAGCCATGATCGTGCAGGCGAGAAAAAACATGCCGATCGATGCAACGGCAACGAGCAGCAGCCGGCGGAACAAAGCGATCATACCGGCTCCTCCCTCCGTTCGTACCGTGTCACCGGAAAGAGCTGCAGGTTGAGGTGGCAGACCCTGTCGAGCGGGTCGGCATCGTTCGCGACCATGCTGAGAATCTCCTGACGGAACTCATCGATCCGTGAAGCGATTTTTTCGAATCCTTCGGCCGATGTGCTGAAAGTCAGCGTTGACAATCGCCGCTCCTTTTTCGGAATCCCGTCGATCGACCTGCGGGCGAGATCCGCGAATTCGAGCAGAAACCGGTTCACGATCACCTGCGGCACCCGGGTTCCGCTTGCGGTGAATTTGTCGGCGGGCGCGAGAGCGCCCTCCGGCAGGCGGCGTATCACGCCAAGATGGAGCAGATGGTCGAGGGCGTCGCGCACCTCGCCGTAGCTCACCTGCGGTTCAAGCGATTTCGCGATCAGACGGGCGTACGCCTCGAGGGTCGTGAGGCGCGGCATGATCGCCAGCAGCTCCCGGATCACCAGATAGTACCAGTGAGAGTAGAGTTTGTATTGGTCGGCAGCAATCTGTCGCACCCGTGTCTTTTTAAGCTGCAGCAGCTGTTCGAGGTTGTAGTCGCGCTCGCTCTGACGTTTCGCATGGTTATAGGCAACGAGCAGCTCGAAGTAGCGAACCTCTTTCCTGCTGAATTTAAACACCCTGCCGAGTTCGACGATGTGAGCGGCCATCAGGTTGCGCTCCCCCTTGAGGATCCGGTTGAAGAATCCGGGATTGCACTGGATTTTCGCCGCAAGCGCCCGCATGGAAAAGGCGCTGTTCTCCTCTTTCATGAATGAAAGCGTATCGGAGAGATAGGTCCGGTAGTTCATATAATCGAAGATGAAAGGTTTTTCGATGCTCATTGGTGCTGTCTCCAGTCTCTGAAAATAATATACCGTGTCCGAACGGGAGCTACAATGCCGCCGGGGAGAAAGCGTTGCCGGTTGGCAACAGGGGGAAGGGTGACTCGAAACTCTATCAGTTGAAAACGATGGATGCTCTCATATGCTTGTAATAATCGAGAAAATAAGTTCCCCGAAAAACCACATTTAGTAGTAGGAGCATTTTCTCAACGATGGTTTATGGTTTAAGATAGTAGAGCATAACTAATTGCTTTAGAATTAATTATGCTATTTTAAACAACTACTGGTAAAAAGATGCCGTTCCCCAAAAAGAAACCTTTTCTCGCTTTGTCCTATTGATCTTATGCCTTTTTTGCGGTACATTCTAATAAGAGATTCCTCAGGAGAAGCTCATGCCCCAGATCTATGCTTACACCAATAGTCGTCAATTCCTTAAAGACTATTACGAGGAACGGAAGAGGGCACGACCTTCGTTCTCGTATCGGTATTTCGCGAACAAAGCCGGGTTCAAGTCAAAGAGTTTTATCTATAAAGTGATAACCGGTCAGAAGGCACTCTCAAAAGATGCGGTATTTGCTCTTGCTCAGGCAATGGAATTGAAAAAACAGGAAACTGAGTATTTTGAGGCTATTGTCAATTTTACTCAGGCGAAGAGTGCCAGAGAACGTGAGTTCTATTTCAATCACATTCAATCATTCAGTAAAAACAGACTCACTACTCAATTGCGGAGAGACCAGTTCGACTATTTCTCGAAATGGTATCTGCCCGCCGTCCGCGAAATGGTAACCTATCTGGACTTTAAAGACGATTTCAAAGTTCTGGCACGATCACTCAATCCACCGATAACAACTGTTCAGGCAAGAAATGCGGTGAAACTGCTTCTTAAACTTAAGCTGATTGAGCGTTTACCGTCCGGGCGATATCGTCAAACCGATAAGGCGGTCACCACGGGAAGCGAGATGAAGTCGCTTGCCGTCACCATGTTTCAAAAGGAGAATCTGCAACTGGCCGCGGAGTCCCTTGAGCGTCACGACAGCCGCGACAGGGACCTCTCAACCCTTACCGTCGGCGTGACTGAAGAAGGAGTCGGGCATATTGCGGAGGAAATCGCCCAATTCAGAAAAAGATTGGTCGCACTGGTGGAAAAAGAGGAGCCGGTCGACAGAGTGTACCAGATAAATTTTCAACTGTTTCCCCTGTCAACACTGCCCGGAAGAGGATAAATCATGAAAATGAAAAGGGTGCTTATTACCGTCCTGTGCTTCATGCTTTTATCGATGGTATGCACTCTGGACATGTCGGGGGGAAGCACCGAATCGACCAATCAGGTGGTTGTCGGCATGGTGTATGAACCTGACGGCAAAACGCCTGCGGAAGGAGCCGTTGTCATTATCAGATCGCAGAATACACTCGCGGCGATCGAGGGAGTAACAGCGGAAAAACAAAATAGTACGAAAGATACCGCCGTCACCGATAATTCCGGCAGATATGCATTCAGGGAAGCGCTTGACAATGATCTTTACTCCTTCGAAGCGATAAAAGACGACAATGCCGTCTTTATCAATCCCGTCAACGTGGCCTATGGTGAGGACACGGTGGAAATGGATCCGGTAACACTCAGGCCCACCGGAAGGATTATTGGCGGGATATTCCTGGCTGAAGGCGGCGATCCGACGGAGGTATACGTGCTTGCGTTCGGAATCGACCGCTTTACCCGGGTGGACAGCGACGGGCAGTTTACCTTCAGCGGACTCGGTGAAGGTGAATATTATCTTAAAATAATAACGACACTTGACATTTACGGCTCTTTCGACACGGCCTGGATTCCCGTTGTCGCGTCAGAGACAACCGATCTCGGGACAATTACGCTTCCCTTCAGCGGCCTGCCGGTGCCGCAGAATGTGAAAGTCACCTATGATCCGGGCCCGCAAAAGGCGACGATAAGCTGGGACAGGGCGGAAAGACCGGGAGTGAAGTATTACAATATTTATCGGGGATATGCAAGTTTTAGTTCTCATATGCCGATTACCACCAGTGTGCGATTGAACGGTTACCAGATAATCGACACCTTTTATGTTGACAGTACGATAGGCGACGTGGAACCTATTATGGGATTACCGGCGGCGGTTGCGTACAGCGTGTCCGTTGTCGACAGCGCTGAAAACGAGGGCGAAAAAAGCACACTAGTGGAAGTGAGCACTTCGCCGTCGATTACTATTGTCAATGAAACGAATTTATTGACGGCAAACAGAAAGAATATTGATTTTACAGTTGCCCGTAATGGTGAAATATATATTGCCTGCGATGGAGATCCTTTTCTGTACGTACTTGATTCGACTTTCAACTACAAAGAGGAATTCCATGTCGTGTCGCCGTTCAACCCGGATTCATCCGCTCCGCTGTCGTTTACCCTCAGAAGTATCTGCAGTGATGGAACATCGGAATTGCTGTATATCACACGTTCCGATGACGAAGGAATCTTCATTTACGGGTATGATGGTTTACTCATCGACTCGATCGAAGATCCGACGGCAGAGGCGCTTGGAGTGACGGATCTCGAAATAATACACAATTCTCTGCATGTCTTGACCGGTGATTCGGTGATAAGCTTTGACAACAATGGAAACAGAAAAGCGGCCTGGGATTGCGTGAACGGACGATGCCTTGCCGATGGCGGGGCAGGAAGGGTGGTAGTCGGTGGATATGGTCAAATTTGCTGGCATGACAGTGTTGGAACTATAATTTCAAGTATGCAGGTGGAGTATAATCCACTATCCATTGCAATCGATACGATGCGACAGTATCTCTATGTTTTGATCGGCGATGGTCTTTCTTTTAAATTGCTGATATATGACAGTACCAATGTAAAAATCTATCAATATGTACACCATTTAGAACCCCATGTCAGCAGTAACAAAACAATGCGTCTGCTGGGGAATGGAAACCCATTGGTGATGCACGTGGGAAAGTTGCTGGAGTTAAGTGTTTTAAAAAAATAAGGAAAAAATGTTGACACCTTCGGGAGGAACCATGAAATACGGTACATTGTTATTGCTTGCAGCGGCGGCGTTCCTCGGATATCAATGTCAGATCACTCTATTGCCTGTTACCGGCGTTGAACCGGTAAAAACGAACATTTCCGGCGTGATTCTTCAACCGGACGGCATAACACCCGCCGCAGGCACCAGGGTAATGCTCTATCCGGCGGATCTGCTCTTTTTCCCGCAGGAAACCGGACTCGGCAAAACATTCGTGATCAGGGATACAACGCTAACCGATGACGAAGGAGTATTTACGATTGACACTTCGATAAAGAAGGGTTTCTATTTGATCGAGGCGATGAGTAAAAACGACATCGTACTGATCGATTCCATTGAATTGAAAGAGCCCGATCAAACGATTACCACACCGCCGGCGACACTGAAACCGGCGGGCGCCGTTAGTGGCAGCGTTGTTCTTTCCGGTGGCGGCAATTACAGGGATGTCTTCGTTCTTGCGTTCGGCATCGACCGTTTTACACAGGTAAAGGAAGACGGAAACTTTTGCTTTAACAACCTCGGCGAAGGGACGTATTCGATCCGGATTGTTTCGCTAATGGATGATTATGGCGTTTTCGATACTGCCGGCGTAACGGTGCTGTCCGCCGACACGACGGATCTCGGCGAGATCGTACTGCCGTTCGACGGGATTCCGATTCCGCGGAATCTGTCGTTTACCTATGATACATTGGCAATGAAGGTGACCTTGCGCTGGAACAGGTGCAACGCCCCTAATGTAAAAGGGTATGCAGTCTACCGGAGATTCGCTGATTCGAATATGGTTTTGTCCAATATCGCGCGTCAATTTGGTGGCGATACGGTGATGATCGACAGTGCCGTAATGCAGGATTATCGTTACGAGTACCGCGTGGCGGCAATTGGAATTAATGACGAAGAAGGAATAAAAAGCGACGGCGTCATCGTAACGGCAGCGTCATATTTTAGCGTTGATACCGTTTTCAATTTATATGAAAGTGAAGTATTGCCTGGAGGAGGAATTGCGGTATCCGGCAACGGAGATCTCTATTTTATGACGGACGAATGCATTCAGGTATTTGACAGGGATATGCATTTCAAACGACGGATAGGAAATGGGTGTTTCACTAATCGGGGAAAAATCGATGTCGATAAAAACGGTTGGGTTTTTGTATTGTGTATACGAAATGGCCCTGATCTTGTTAATAATCAAACCGTATGGCGTAGCGTACTTTACATTATTGATGACATGGGAACGATTGTTGACAGCATTGCTGATTCAACATATTCAAACTCCAAAATGATCGATTTTGATGTAAAGGGTGGTCGGATTTATGGTGTTACTCACTATAATGGTGAGAGTTTTGATTCAGTCACCATTTACACCTATGGTGGAGCTCAACTGCGTGCATGGCGTTCGGAAGGTTTAAAGTCTCTAGCTGTAGGTGGGGATGATAAGATTTACGCTATGGCTTATGGTCATGATGTGATTGTATTTGATACACTCGGCAATACTCTTTCAACGATCGACGTGCCCGGAATTGGTGATTTGGAATATGATGCCGAAAGGGAACTGCTGTATATCCTTTCAGATGATGTAAGTCAAGTTGACAACTTCGTTATAAGAACTGTATTGTATGTACTTGATAGAAATAACATTCTTACTGCGACTTTTAATAAGATTAAATTAAATGCTTTTAGCTGGTCTTCATATTTCAAACTGTCAGGCAATGGTGATATAGTAATCTATTATTATTGGCATGAGATGCTTAGTAGACAAAACGTAAGTGAGATTATACATGCGGAACTGATTCGTCTCAATCCTTTGAATAGGTAAAAAGCTCATAAAGGTATGGATAGTAGTGGCCGGTTATTATGGCTGGTAATGAAGCGCCGCCCTTTCCATTTCCTCCTTCCGACAGTCCCCCTGAAGGGGGACGGAAGAAAGTCAAAACGAACAGGGGGTCATTGCCGGACAAGAAGCAAAGCCGGCCTCATCTCATCCCTGCCGGTTCAGAAAAGTAAAAAAACCCGGTCGGTCGTACGATGTACCGGTACTGTCGGTTATACGGCCTGCAGGCTGCGAGGCGCCGTTTTCCATTCCGTCGGGGAGCGCCATCAAGTAAATTATCCCATCATGCAGCAAAAGGTATTGATCGGAACGCTGCATGTGCATGGTATTCATTTCATCAATAGAACAGGAGCGATCGCATGATCAGGGAGATCACCGCCCAGGAGCTAAACCCGGAACATTTCATCAAAGAGAAGGTGGAGGAGATTCAGCGCACCGTAAAGAAGGGTCGGGCCATCAATGCGCTCTCAGGCGGCGTCGATTCGTCGACAGTGACGATGCTGGGGCATCGCGCCCTGGGGGATCGCCTGAAGACGGTCTTCATCGAAAACGGCCTTATGCGTGCAGGTGAAGCCGGGCAGGTCACCGGCTTTTTCCGCGGTCTCGGCGTCGCGGTCGAGGTCGTTGACGCGCGCGAGGAATTTTTCGCGGCGCTCAGGGGAGTGACCGACCCCGAGGAGAAGCGCGAAGCCGTTACGCAAACCTTCTACCGTCATGTCTTCGGCCGGCTCGTTCGTGAGAGCGGGGCGAAGCATCTGCTCCAGGGGACGATCCTGACCGACGTGGATGAGACCGTTGCCGGCATCAAGCGGCAGCACAATGTTTTTGAGCAGCTGGGCATAGATCCGGAGAAGGCATTTGGTTATCGTATCATGGAACCACTT
>JAFGNB010000245.1 GCA_016927235.1 Chitinispirillaceae bacterium | reverse complement strand
TAAAGCGGGATTAATGGGAATGGTGTTGAAAGCGATCGGAATTCAGAAACTTTTAACTTATTTCATGTAAATGTGAGATGGTAGTGTGACCGTTTCATTAATCACTCCTCTACCGGAATCGATGAAGTACGTCGTACATGCTTTTAATATATATGACATCAATACCGGGTTTGATGAGTTTTTTGTTAGAAATTCTTATTCCATTAATTATTAAAGAATCGATCGATTGCGGATTAGACGCCAATAAATGCGGGCAATGGAAGTAATCATCGGTCACTAACCGGTCGCCGCCGGTATTCTTTAAAATAAACGAGGCGTACTGCGTAATCGGCAACAATCAGGCGGCGACGGTTTCGGGAGTTTCGGCCGCGCCGACCGCCGCTCCGTCAATCGCCTCGACCAGTTTGTTGACGTGGGTAGATATGAATTCGAACATGTTTTCCAATGACGCTCTAATGGTGTCGTCATCGTCCCTCTCGAGCGAGGGAGCGTCGACCTCCCAGTCGAGGTAGACTGTTTTTCGCGGCTGCTGCGGGAAGGATTTTTTGACTTCAGGCGAAAACGCAACAATCACCTGATAATAATCGAGATTGGGAACCTTTGCAAGGGCAAGCGAGGTTGTCGCCGACAGGTCGTACCCCTTACTCCTCATGAATTCGATCGTCCGGGAATCAATCGGTTTCGGCTCAATGCCGGCGCTGGAAAATATGAAACGGTTCCGGTTCAGTCCGTCGGCCACCGCTTCGGCGATCCTGCTGCGCATCGAATTATGTTTGTCGACAAAAAGGACCCGTATGACTTCGGCACCGGGATGTTTCATGTATTCTCCGGTGCACAGGTAGAGAACCTCCATGCAGATATTCCGCGCCTGATCGGCGACACGCTCGAAACGACGGATAATATTGAAAATCGGAAGGGGTATTTCGCCGTCTTTCGTCGTGGAAAGGAGATCGTCGATGCATTTGTCCCTCATCGCATCAACGGTCTCCTCAACTGTAACTGTTTTTCGGGCCGTTTCGGCCGATTGCTCGATGAACGATTGTATCGCGTCATGAAACATTGTCGTGGAAAGATGTGCAAGTTCGACGATGCCCTTTTTAGACCGTTCGTCGGACCATCCGCCCGTCTTAAAAAGCTGACGCGCCATACTTTCGGCATAATCGCCGACCCGTTCGATTTCCATACTGATTTTAACGGCGCTGAAGGCGAAACGCAGCGCTTTCGTCACCGGCTGCTGCGTATGGATGAACTCGAAACAGAGACGGTCGATCTCTCTTTCTTTATCGTCAATATGGGCGTCTCGCAGGATGACGCCGTAAGCAAGGGTGTGGTCGTTGTCGAGCAGCGCCGTGACGGTGTCACGCAGCGATGCTTCGGCACGCCGCGCCATTTCAACGATGTTGTCGCTGATCCTGGTTATGTCTCTGTTGACGGATTCGCTATTTTCCGCATACATAGGTCACCCCGCCTTTCCGTGTCACTGTCGCTGCCGATTTGAAGAGAATCCCCTCCCTCAGGCTTTCATCTCTCTTGCCTGACTGAAACACTTACGTTAGAAATCAGTTTGATTTTCAATATACCGCGAATTTGTTGCCTAAAGGTTAGGAAAAGGATAGTTTTCGGTGAGGCGTGCCGAAATCGGTGTCATTGGAGCGTCTTTTTAAAGCAGTGCGAACAGCCGGTCTCAGTGCCTCACCGTTTTTTCAGCAGACAATGACATGCGGCAACGAGATGTTGCGGCAAACGGCCGTTAGGCGGTGATGTCACATCACCGCTTGCTCATTCTCTCGACGGCGTTGTACAGTGGCGCGAGTGTAAAAGAGGAGAAAAAACCCTCCTCCCGCAGCAGCTTCCTTCCCTGTTCATTGATAATAAGGAACATGACCAGCGACTTTGCTGCCTGGTTGAACCTCTCTTCATTTACATAAAGAAAGAGCGGCCGCTTGAGGTGGTATTCGGAAAGAAGCGAATCGTTCTCGGCGATCGCGATGCCGTTGAGCTTCAGAGGCTTGACCTCCGGATTGAGGTAGGCGGCACTGATATAGCCGATCGCGTTCGTATGTTCCGCGATATATGCAAGGACTGCGCTGTTCGAAGCACGCACGGTGAAGCTGTCTGCTTTTTCCTGCGGCGGCATGACGTCATGGTGCCACACGCAGTAGGTACCTGAGGAAACGGCGCGTTCCACGACATCGATAACCGTATCGGCCCCTCCCATCGCCGACCAGCGGTGGATCAATCCGGCATAAATCTCCTTCAACTGGTCGCAGGTGATGTCGGATATGGGATTTGACGGATGAACAATCGGAACGATGACGTCGTAGCCGAGCAGAAACGGTTTGAGGGAAACGGCCTTCTCCTTCGCACGGGTTATCTGTTCCGGAGCGATCTCCATGGACGATATGGCTATATCGCAGGCGCCCTCAATCAGCGAGTCGATGCCGCTTTTCGAACCGACGGCATTGATGACAAAATGGGTATTGCTCCTCCGGCCGTACTCTTGCGTCGCCCGTTTTATAATCGGTTCGATGGTGGTGGAGCCGTAGATACGGACCGTTGTTTTCTCGTTGTTGCCGCACTGCACTAATGCCATTAACGAGATCGCAGCGATAACACATTTCATCCTTAACGTTGACGGTTTCATATCGCCCTCTTTCGCTGAGAACTCCACAGTACCCCTGTCGAATTTCTAATATACATTAAGAATGAGCTGCAGCCTTCTCCATATCCCGTGAAACTGATACATCTTCATCCCCCGTTTCCGATCTGAATCGATACCCCACCCCTCTCACCGTTTCGATGCAACGCCCGCTCGCACCGAGTTTCCTGCGCAGACTGACGATCAGCACATCGACCGACCGTTCGGTTACCGGATATGCGTTGCCCCTTACTCCATCAACGATCTGATAACGGGAAAAGACCCATCCGGGTTTCTTCGCAAGAAAATAAAGCACCATGAATTCAAGATTGGTAAGTTCTATCCGTCGCTCTTCGGCAAATACTTCACGCTTTCCGGGGTGAATATAGATGTTTTCGACCTGTAACGGCTTCTCTTCAAAGGTCCATTGAGCCCGTTTCCTTCTTAAAACGGTGCGTATTCGCGCCGCAACCACCTTCGGACTGAACGGCTTGACGATGTAATCATCAGCCCCCAGCTCAAGTCCGGCGACGATGTCGCTCTCTTCCCCCTTTGCGGTGAGCATGATGACCGAAACCGGCCGTAGTTTTTCATCCTCCTTGATCCGGCGGCAGACATCGAGGCCGTCCATGCCCGGCAGCATGATATCGATCAGTGCCAGCGCATACGGTTCGTCCTCCAGCCGCATGAGGGCCTTTTCACCGGTCGTCACCGCCGTCGGCAGGAAGCCTTCCTTCACAAGGTTGTAACGCAACAATTCGATGATGTCCTTGTCATCCTCAACAATCAGTATTTTTTCCCGGCTCATGACTGGCCACCCTGAAAGTGTAAATCATTATGACAATCTACTGTATAGTTTAGATAATACTATCAAATTATGAGAATATTATAAGCTTTATATTAGAATACGACTAATTCATTATGAATTGTGAATCACCGGTGATCCCGCCGGTATTAAACAAACGGTATAGAAATAGAGGATAATATCATATAATGAGATTACTGTGAGAGAATTATGAGAATATGATTATTGCTTTCATGAGACAAATGGCAAATGAAAATTCAATGTTGCCACAGGCATGCCTTTCTTTAGAGTTTATCGATAATACATAATCGATTGAAAGATAACCTGTTATAATCTTCGATCATCCGACGCTTCAGTGCATTTTTTAGAATATTTGTTATTCACGCACAAGTCATTTGCTAGAAATTGATTAGGGAGCTATTTCACGCTTGTTAATCAAGGCAATCGTGCGTATATTATTGATTTATTGTTACACCAGGGAATTCGCACTCGTTTTAGTCCTCTATGGTGGCCTCTCCAGTATGAAGAACATAAGATGAACAACATACGCGTCGTTATCTAGGGAGTCGTGTTTATGAACAGTGTGATCGCCGCAATCGCCACGACGGTAATAGGGGGACTCGGAATTTTTCTTCTCGGTATGAAATTCATGTCCGACGGATTGCAGGTGATCGCGGGCGACCGCCTGCGCAAATTGATCGGGATGGTTACCAACAACCGTTTTCTGGCGGTGGGGGCCGGGACCCTGGTCACCAGCATCATACAGTCGAGTTCCATTACCACCGTTCTCGTTGTCGGTTTCGTCAACAGCGGGCTTATGACGCTTCGGCAGGCAATCGGCGTCATCCTTGGATCGAATATCGGCACCACCATGACGGCGTGGATCCTCGTTATTGCTATCGGTAAATACGGGCTGCCGATGATCGGAATCGCAGTGTTCATTTACCTGTTTGCAAAAGGGGAAAAAATTCAGTTTTCCGGCATGGCGATCATGGGAATCGGCATGGTTTTCTTCGGGCTCGAACTGATGAAAAACGGCTTTGTACCGCTGCGCGAGCTGCCGGATTTCGAACGGTGGTTTCACCTTTTCGAGGCGAACAGCTACGTCGGGGTGATGAAATGCGCCGGCATCGGCTGCCTGCTCACGCTGATCGTCCAGTCCTCTTCCGCAACCGTGGGCGTCACCATGGGGCTGGCGTCGACGGGAATCATCCGTTTCGAAACTGCGGCCGCTCTGGTTCTCGGCGAAAATATCGGGACAACCATCACGGCCCTTCTGGCATCGATCGGCACGTCGGTCAATGCGCGGCGGGCCGCCTACGCACACTCTCTCTTCAATGTTTCCGGGGTTATCTGGATAACGCTCATCTTCGGTTTCTATCTATCGATCATCCGTAAAATCATCGGCGTTGATCCGAATACAATGGTGATGGCCGATGGTGTCGAAACCTATCCCCATATCTGCGCGGCAATCGCCATGGTCCACTCCGGATTCAATATCGCCAATACCGCTCTCTTCGTACCGTTCCTGCCGCTCTATACGAAACTTATGGAAAAACTGGTCCCTGAGAAGCCGTATGTCGAAAAACCGCATCTTACCCATCTCGACGTCCGCATGGTCGAAACGCCCATGGTGGCGATCGAGCAGTCGCGCAAGGAGGTGATCGTCATGTGCGACCGCAACCGCGTTATGCTTGACGATCTAAAAATGGCCTTATCGAACGGTACATCGAACCAGGAACTGGTCAAATCGCTCTTCGACGGTGAAGAGGCGCTCGATACGATGCAAAAAGAGATCACGGTCTTTCTTACCGAACTTCTTGCGGGAAGGATACCGCCAAGCCTCTCCGACGAGGCGCAGGACCAGGTGCGCATCGCAGACGAATATGAATCGGTAAGCGATTATGTCACCGCGATTCTCAAACTTCACCTGCGGATTTCCAAAGCGGGGCTTATTCTTTCCGAACCGATGCGCAACGACCTTTTCGCACTGCACGGCCTGATATCCGGCTACTATTCGCTCGTCGGAACGGTATTCGTCAATAACGACGCATCGACCATACAGCATGTCCACCGTCAGGGAGGTGTGATTACCGACCGTTTCCGGGAGTTCCGCAGCCGCCATTTACAACGCATTTCCGAAACAAAGCATGATCCGATGATGTGCAATGCCTATATGGACATGCTTTCCGACTACCGGAAAATCAAGGACCACCTGATAAATATTGCCGAGGTGGTGGCAGGGGAAAAATAAACACACGAATACGGTCGGCAGCAATATTGAATTGAAACCTTGACGATTTCACTTTCATCCATCAACTTATTATGGCTTCAGCCACATTCAGCAGGTGCTCCTTGATGCGCCGGTACGCGGCGAGAATGTCGGGATACAGGGTGCAGATGAGCGGGTCGAGCCGTTTCTGCGACAGTTTGGTCAGATGCCGGGAGCGCATTTCGCGGTAAAGATGCGTTATCCCTTCACCCTCGGGATACGCCCTGGTGAGAACGCCGCGGTCGCTCTTCTCATACGCTTCGTAAATCAACCGGTAGTAGTTATTGACGGCGGTATGCAGGGCAAGAATATCGTTTTGTTCTTCCCTGTCAAGAATTAGATGTGCATTTTCCAGACGCAGATGCAGCTTGAGGATCGCAACGATGTAATCGCTGACCGATTCGAATTCATCGGCATAGCGCAGCTGTTCCTGAGCCTCTTTGGAAACGGCTGAGACGACCTCTATCGTGAGAAGCCGGGTAAGGAAAACAACGACCTCCTTCTGCATCCGGTCGAGCAGCTCCTCCTGGTTGAAAAGCGTCTGCAACCGCTCTTTATTTTTCATTTCGCCGGAGATGATAGCGTAAAGGGAATTCATCATGGCGCCGACGGTTTCACCCATTCTCATTATTTCCCGCCGCGACTGTTCGATCGAAAGCGCCGGCGCATCGAGCATCCGTACGTCGAGATAGGTAAGCGCGGGCGGTTCACCTTCCTTTTTATCCTTAAAAATAAGGAACAAAACGCGGCTAAAGATGGAGGTGAAAGGTAAAAAAACCAGTACGAAAAGAACATTGAAAACCGTATGCGCCAGAGCGATTCTTTTTGCGATGTCAAGGCTTACGGGCGCTATATGTTCCAGCAGTTGAAGATATAAAAAGAAAAACGGGAACATCAGAATGACCGCCACGATTTTTATGCCGATATGTGCATAGGCGACACGTCTGGCTTTGAGTGCCACGCCGAGTGAGGCGAGGAATGCGGTAATGGTCGTGCCGATATTCTGTCCGAGTACAAGGGCCACGGACGTTTCGAAATCGATGACTCCGGTTCTTGCCAGGGTTATCGTGATGGCGACCGTTGCCGATGAGGACTGGATAATTGCCGTAACAAACGCGCCGATCAGTATGCAATTAATCACACCGAAATAGTTTTTCGGCGAAAAGCGGGAAAAAAGCAGTATGAACTCCTGATGACTCCGCAGCGGTGCGACACCTTTTTCCATCAGATGGAGCCCGAAAAAAACCAATCCAAGGCCCATGATCAGCATTGCGATAAAACGGTGGCGTTCATTCGAGGTGAAAAGGTAAAAGAAACCGGAAATCCCGGTCATGATAAGACCGTATTTTGTAATGCTGATCGCGACGATCCAGGCGGTGACGGTCGTTCCGATGTCGGCACCGAGAATCACTCCTATCGACTGCTGGAGCGTCATCACCCCGGCGTTGACCAGTCCGACCAGCATCACGGTGGTGACGGAACTCGATTGAATGACCGACGTTACAAACAGGCCGGTCCCGCAGGCGGCAAGCCGGTTGTCGGTCACCATAGCGATCATTTTACGCATCCGCTCCCCGGCGACCGCCTGCACGCCGTCGGAGAGGTATTTCATTCCTAAAAGAAAGATGCATAATCCGCCGACGAAATTCGAGACCATTTCAATGATGAGGGTAACCGTGAAGCTTGTACTTTCCATAATTACAGCTGCCCTTTTTTTAGGGAGTAATCAATCGTGTGAGCTCCTGTTTGTACTCTGCACTGGTTTCTCTCCAGATAACCATCCGAAGCCCGGACATAATAAGATAATTAATAACCTATTTCTAGCCTTTACTTTTTTATTAGTTAGTAATTTTCTAATAATATTCTAATATATTGCTAACAATTCATTCTCCGCCAAATCCGATGAAGAAGTTGTCGGACATGTCTTTTCATTCAATGGATTGATGCCGTCGATGTGTTTCGGATGGCGGGGGAGAATAAACAGGGGTTTGCGGCAGCAGGGCACGTAGAGGTGTTACGGCCTCAGACGCCGCCCTGACGAGCTTCATCGTTCATACATCAACAATCGCTACTCCGCCGTTGTCGCGGAATGCTGCGGCACCGGTTGTGCTGGACTTGAAAGGAATCGCGGCCGCTTTGTTCAACGTTTGCTGATATTCTCAACCGCCTTTTCCAGCGGCGCTATGCTGAAATCAGAGAAAAAACCCGCTTCGCGGAGCAGTGCCCTCCCGCGTTCGCTGATAATCATGAATATGACGAAGGCTTTGAGGTCGTCATTGAACCGGTCTTCATCGACATAAAGATACAACGGACGCTTGAGGTGGTATTCCGAGAGCATCGAATCGCTTTCCGCTATGGCGATACCGTCAAGTTTCAACGGCTTGACCTCGGGATTGAGATAGGCGTTGCTCACATACCCGATCGCATTGGTGTGTTCGGAAACATACGCAAGCACCGAACTGTTCGAGGGCCGGACGGTAACGCGCTCTTCGGTTGCCATCGGCGGCGCTACATAGTGGTGCCACACCGCGTATGTTCCCGATGCATCGGAACGGTCGACGACGTCGATAGCGGTATCGGCCCCGCCCAGCGCCGACCAACCGACCAGCTTTCCTTCGAAAACCCGCTTCAGTGCATCGAATGGAATAACGGAAATCGTGTTTGACGGATGAACAATCGGGACGATGATATCATAGCCGAGCAGAAAGGGTTTTAGATGCATACCGTTCTTTTGCGCCCGGGCCGTCTGTTCGGGAAGGATCTCCGTCGACGACATGGCCATATCGCAGGCGCCGGCGATGAGTGAATCGATTCCGTCCTTCGATCCCACGCCCCTGACCTGAAACTGTACGGTGCGTGTTTTCCCGTACTCCGCCACTGCCTGTTTCATGAACGGCTCGACGGTCGTCGAACCGAAAATGCGCAGGTTTTTCACTTCGCTCTTCACGCAGTACGGCGCCGTCGCCGCCGTAAAAATAACCGCGCCGATCGTCATTATCCATTGCATCCGTCTCATGATATGCCTTCTTTCATCGGGAAAATACGTTCCGCAGAGAGCGTCCCGGCCGCTCACTTGTTCTTTATTGCGATGATCTTGATAAAATCCGCGGCCGTATTGATCTGGTCGGTTACCCCTTCCATGTAGTCGGCCAGATGAAACGTCAGTATCAGGCTGTTGGGGTCCAGTTTCGCCTGCAGGATCGATTCGATCAACTCCTTTTTACGGTCGTCCGCCTCGTGCTCCAGTCGGTCGATGTCGTCGATCTTCGATAATGCCTTCTGTAAATCGTTGTTCAGGAACGCCAGCATCGACTCGCGCAGCTTGGTCATCGCCGAGACGATGAGCCCGGCGGCGGCGGCCATGTTGGCGAGAACGACCTCGGGCAGCCCACTCTCGAGGAAGCCGAGCAGGCGCGCCGATCCCTGCGTCCAATCGGCGATCTTGTCGAGGGTTTTGACAAAGCGCATCAGATCCTCGCGGTCGGGAGGAACCAGCAGGCTCTCCGATAGTTTATTGATCATCTTTGCCTTCAAAACATCCGCCCGGTGTTCGCTCTCGCGTACGTTCTCAATCGCCGCCGATTTCGCACTGACGTCACGGTTGATGAACGCAGTAACGGCGTCGGCGAAAAAGGTCACCGTTTTAAAGGTCTCCTCGATATGCTTCTCCGCTTCGTTGATGATGGATTTCTCGCCCGCATCAGCCAGCCAGCTGAAGATATTTTTCATTTTTCCCATACCGTCTCCTTTTAAAACCAGGGAATGAATTTCAGCAATAAAAAACTGATCACACCCGAAACAAAGGGCGTCGCCACCCAGCAGATGACGATATCTTTGACAATTGCCATATTGAGCGTCTTTATTCCCTTTACCAGGCCGACGCCGAACACGGCTCCCACAACCGAATGACTCGTTGAAACAGGAATGCCGAGCAACGTATACAACTGGACATTCAACGCACTTGCGAACTGGGCGGAGAATGCCATGATCGGCACCAGATTGACCATACCCGTACCGACGGTCTCGATCACTTTGTGGCCCCACGTCAGAATACCAAATAAAATTGCCAGCGCACCGACAACCACCGCCATTTTCGGTGAAAGTATGCCCGCTCCCGAGCAGACGCCGGTGGCATTGGCGACATCATTTGCCCCCCAGGTAAACGCCATGTAGCAGCCGCTCAGCACCACCAGAATCGTCATGATACGATTGATCATCGCTTCAGATAAAATATGATGCAGCGTCTGTTTCAATATCCAGTAAATAATGAAGCCGATAACGGCGCCTCCCAGCGGGGTGAGCACCCAGCAGATGAAAATATTTCCCAGCACTTTCCAGGCAACGGGCGTCCCGATCGCCATACCTCCGCCCGCCACCGCCCCCACCATCGAATGGCTTGTTGAAATCGGCATTTTCCAGTAGGTCGCTATAGCCACCCAGGCGCATGCCGAAAACGATGCGCATATTGCGAGGGCAACGGCGACCCTGCGGTCCAGCTTATCCATGGCGACAATCCCTTTACCGATGGTTTTCGTGACATAGCAACCTTGAAAATAGGCCCCCAGAAAACCGAACAGCGAAACTATGACAATTGCTTGTGTCAATTTAATCGCTTTCGATCCTACCGCCGTACCGATCGAATTGGCGGCGTCGTTGGCACCGATCGACCATCCGACGGCAATGCTTGCTACAATGGATAAAACGGCAAATAGAAGTTCCATTATTTCGCTCCCGATAAAGATTAATAAAATATGGTAATACGGTTAGAATACAATGAGGAAATGATAAGAAAGAGATTATGGCGTGGTCGAAAAAAGTCGTACCGTGGAAGGTAAAGGTTGATCTTTACCTGTTTTTGGCAGCGATTATCTTGATGAAATCCGCGGCGGTATTGATCTGATCGGTGACGCCCTCCATATGATCAGCCAGATGAAACAGCAGGATCAGGCTGTTCGGCTCCAGTTTCGCATTCAGGACGGACTCAATCAACTTCTTTTTCCGATCGTCCGCCTCATGCTCAAGACGGTCGATCTCATCAACGCTTGACAAGGCCTTCGTCAGATTCTTGCCCATGAATGCAAGCATCCCTTCCCGGAGTCTGGTGACCGATGAGACAATCAATCCTGCAGCCGCGGCCATATTTCCGAGGACCGTTTCAGGCAGTCCGTTTTCAATAAAACCGAGCAGGCGTGCCGAACTGAGAGTCCAGTCCGCGATTTTATCCAGCGTTTTGATAAAACGCATCATATCCTCACGATCAGGAGGAACCAGAAGGCTTTCTGCAATTTTATCAATCATCTGCGCTTTCAGGATATCGGCTTTATGCTCGCTCTCACGCACATTCTCAAGAGCTGCGGTTTTGACATTGATGTCATGGTTAATGTAGGACGTAACAGCTTCGGCAAAATAGGTTACCGTTTTATACGTCTCTTCGATATGTTTTTCCGCATCATTAATTATGGATTTCTCCCCCGCATCGGCAAGCCAGCTAAGAATATTTTGCATTTTTTTCATCCTTTCCGCTCCCACGGCATTTACTGCCCCCATTGGTACAACAGATGCGTAATGAATAAAATTGAGAGGAGTTGAATTCGATTATCCCTCTCCCGTTTTATACGGCTCACCACGGATAGAAAAATATATTATTCAAATAATGTTAGAAAACGGTTAGTGGCGACTTTTCGTTTTTTCAATTCCGGACCATCCAAATAGATTGCCGAAAATCGTCCGAAGCGTCATAATTGAGGAAAACATCTCTTTTCATCTTTTCCTGCGGAGTCGCGCATCACTGTTTCCCGGGCGGATGTGGAATGATGATTTCTTCCGATACGATTTACGCGGTCCTCAAACAGCAGGTGATGCCGGAGCAGCGCCAAGGCATCGGTAGAATCGTGAAGGCGGACGGCTCCTATTACCTTCAGACAGCAGCCGAACGGATCCCTATTGAATTGGGGCAAAAGGGCGCTGTTGAGGAGGGGGAGACGGTTCGCTATACAATTGATAAAGGTAGTATTACATTGACGCCGCTTTCAACGAACCCCCTGCAGGATCAATGGCGTCCAAGCGATGTCTTTACCCTTACCGGCAATGCCGAGACTCAGGCCGCGCAGGCTTCATCGCCATCCGGCGTCCCTGTTTCCGGCCTTGCGGCCGGACTCTACCTGTTTTCATCCGCCGAGGATGCACTCGCTTTTATGGGGCAGGACAAAAACGAGAAGTTGCTGCGGCAGCTTGAGAAGCCGCTTTCCATCGAGGGAGTGATTACGATAAAAATCGAAGGTGCCGGTAACGAACCATCCCGTGCGGTAATTTACGCCGCGTCGGAAATCATCCCGTTGCTCCGGGCGTTACGTGCATCGTTTAACGGAATGCCGCTCTCGTCTTTACCGATCGAGATATGGCGGCAGATCCTGTTCGACCGGGGAAACCTCCTGTTTGACCGGCTCCACGAACTCAACCTGCTCCTGCAGGGAAGCGGCATTTCGTTTCCGGAGGCACGTGCCGGATCGGCCGAAGCGCAGAACAGCGCGATCGTTCAGTGGCTCCATTCGGCAATTCTTTTCGACCCGCCTTTCGCCGATCTTGCCACGCTTGCGCCGGCGTCATCCGCATCGGCCGTGCTTTCCGATCTGGAGAGCTCGCTGCCGCTGCTGCCGCACGACGCGGGCATCCCGACGGCCATACCCGAAACGTTTACCCTCAATGATTCCATGATTGCCGCCACACATGCAGACCCGGCACTGCTCCCGGCGCTTATCGACCGTTGCGGCTTTACGTTGGAGCAGGCGCTCGCCTCCCCTGAAGCCGACCGAGCGCGTTTCGACGCCGGACAGACGCTCAAATCGATGCTGCTGTATCTGTATTCGCTTACCGGGTCACCTGAAACGGAGACGGCGCATCCCGGCATAACGGGAAAGCCTCCCTCGGTGCAACCGCGCGTCGCAGCACCTCTCTTACAACCCCAGCAGGCACCGGATACAATCAGCGATGCAGCCGATGCAGCGTTCGATGCGAAGGACGATATCCTTCTGCGGACACGGCTGGCGTCGCTTCGACATGAAATGGCGGCATTCATACGTCGCGAACTTCCGCAACTGTCTGCATATCTCTTCGTCCGGCCCGACCTCCGCGGTTCGGAAATGCATAACTCCGTCGCGTTCATACCTTTATCCGTAACGGCGTCCGAAACGCCGCCAAGCACGGAGATGCATCCCGCAGCATCGCAATCATCGGCAATAAAAACCCTCATCGACCATATTCGCAGCATTGTCGGATTGGTATCCGAACAGGCATCGATCACCGGTGAGCGCAATGCGGGTGAAGGGGAGAATATCCACGCCGGTCAATCTCGTCCGGCTGCCGTGATTGCGACGCTTTCCGACATTACCGAGAAATGTGCGCGCTTGATAGACGAGGTATCGACACCGGCCCTGTCGACGACGGGAAAAACTTCCGTTCCGCCGGGACCGGCCCACGTTGCAGCTACCCCAGTCCCTCTTCCCGCACTGCTTCGTTCAGTATTCGAAACCATCGATGCGCTCATCCGAGGGTTTTTACCACCGACGGCGGAGCGCGCCGCCGGCGACCGTCGTGCTGCCGGTGCGGAAACTGAAGAACATGCACGCCTTGCTATCGGCAGGTCGCTTCTTGAGCACGGAACACCCCGCGCTTCGATGGCGATGCTGCAGGAGACGCTCCGCGAGACGTTATCGAGTGCGCTCGACCGGCTCGAATCGCTCCAGCTCCTTGCTCGTCATGTCTCCACCAACCAGGGAACCCAGCAGATTATCGCTTTACCCATAAAATTCGGCGACACCTGGACCGAAATAAACGTGAGATTTCTTCACCATAAACAACGTAAAACGAAAAAAGGCTCCTCACATTTTTCAGTGTACCTCGACGTCGCCCCTCCGGCAGTGGGCGCCCTGCATGCGCGCCTGGAATACCGGCGCTCCCGGCATTTGCATCTGTCCATTGAATTCGAACGGGAAACCGCCCGGAAGTGGTTTACGGGGCACCACGACGCCATACACGGGGCGTTACGTGCCGCCGGCGCCGCCGCCGTGCGCCTCGATTTTAAACAAATGCGCAAAACAAACGCCTCGTCCGACCAAAGGGGAGCGCTCGGCGGCGGCGTCATCGACCTTACCGCATAGGAGACCGATGCGACGACAACGCGACAAGGCAGTGGCACTTCGCTACCATGAACGTACGGACCGCGCACCGAAAGTGACCGCGAAAGGCGAGGGGCTTATCGCCCAAAGAATAAAAGAGATCGCTCGGGAGAACGGAATACCGATCCGACGCGACGACGCGCTGGTTGAGCTTCTTGCACCGATTGAAATCGACCGGGAGATACCCCAGGAACTCTATGCCGCCATCGCGGAACTGTTAAGTTGGATCTACCGGGCAAACAACGCACTTCGGAAGGAGCACTCCCAGCCATGAAACGACGTACCTACCTGCAGGCTTTCCTCTTTTCGCTTATACTTATCCCGCGGCCCTCCTTTGCCGCTGAGAAAATTCTGTTTATCGGTCTCTCGGGAAAAGGAGCTCCGTCGATCGAACAGACGTTCGACCGGCTTTTTCGTGAACGGCTCAGGGCAATTCCCGACCTGGTGATTATCGACTATTCTGAAACCCTGCGCTACCGGAAATTAATCGATTTCAGCCGATACCCGTCGGTTTCGGAACAACAGCTTGCCTCCCTGCAGTCACTGCTTCCGGAGTCAATACTGCTCCTTTGGGGAAGCATCAGGAGATTACAGTTTACACCGCTCCGTCGCAGGTTCATTACCGCGGTTGTTGAAGGAAAGCTTATCGTCGACCTTGGCGTTTACCGCCTGCTCGACGAAATATGCGTTTACAAAGGAACCATTGAAAGCTCGTTTCATACGCCCAAAGGTCTGGTCTTTTTCACCCCCGTTCGAAAGGTTACCCATCTCTCGGCGTCGGAACGAGCCGCACTTACCGACCAACTGGTCGACGATGCAGTATCAAAGAGCGCCGAAATAATTAACACCCTCATTCACGATAAAGAGTTTCGCTCCGCTGCCCGTAAGCTGAAAAACGACAGTGGGGGCGGTCGTGCTCCATCCATATCGGATGTATTCACCGTTCCCAGCGTGGAACCGCCTACCATCAACACTACCGAGGCACCGGAAGTGACGGACTCAGCACCTCCCGAAAAGCGAGAAATGGTTCCTGTGGAAGAAAATAAACCTTCAATCGATACGAAATAATCTGCGCTCTTTCAATCGACGTGATCTTTATGTATATTAACAGCTACGTTATTTCAAAATAACAGGAATGTGCGGGCAGGAGGCTGTTTTATGGCTGAAATCGGATCATATCGGAATGTTTTTGATGACCCGAATGAATTCAGTAAGCTCCAGGAACTGATACTCGGCGCCGTCCAGCAGTTTTCCGACTATCGCAAAGGGAATCTCACCTATGGTGAAATAATGTTTGTGATGGAGTGCATTCTTGATAATTTGCGCGGCGGATCTGAGAAGGACGCGCGGGCGCACGCCCAGATAAAGGGGTTAAACGATGCGCCGACGTTTACCACCCTCCTCACCATCACCTCACGCCTTGTTGAAAAAATGGTAAAAAAAGGTTTGATAAACTCCGAAGAAGAGGCGTACATTCTCCATGGCGAAGACTGAGGACCATAACGGAAAAGAAATATTTCCCCAGTGCAGAAAAATCTCCATTCCCTTCTCGGTAAACGTGCGTTTCCCCGGCGACCTCGATTACATCCCCGCCGTACGTAAATTCGTTTCGGAGCTCCTCCAGGTATCCGATTTCAGCCCAAAATTCGCCTACCGATCCGAAATCATCGTCGATGAAATCTGCAATAACGCCGTCACCTACGGGTGCCAAACCGATGATGCGCATATCGAGCTTCTCAATAAAATATTCGATGACCGGATCGAATTCACCATCCGGGACCAGGGCGGTACCAACAACAATTTGCGGCGGCTCAAGACCGCCGTGAAAAGCGGCTCATCTGGAAAAAAGAAGCAGACGAAGCCGGGATTGGGACTGGAGATCGTCCGCATGCTTTCCGAGCGTCTCGATGTGGTTATCGACGAAAAGAATCTCACCTCCGTCCATGTCGTCCGAAAAAGAGAAGATGAGCGTGGGGATGTGACGCTCTCCAACTGAACCGGGAATAATGATGACTACTCAACGGATGGAAATTGATATCCAAGAGGTTCCGGAATCGGAAGGGGTCGTTATCCTGCACTTTTCGGGCGACCTGACGTCCGAATGCGTTCGGCGGATCAACGAGTGTTTTTCCGCCGTCGGTAAAAAGGGCAAGACCTATGCGATTGCCAATATGGCGGAAGTCACGTTGATCTCGTCTGCGGTGCTCGGGGAATTTATGGGTTGTCGTAAACGGCTTATCGAAGAGCACGGCGATCTCGTGTTCTGCGGTCTCGATCTCGAGATGCGTACGAAGCTCCACCTTATGGGAGCGACGAAAATCTTTCGCATTTACACCGACATCAGGACCGCTCTCAATTCGTACAAATGGGAAATCGAGCGTCAGCCGGAAAAGTTCCATGTTTCCTTCCCCCCCTACCTTAAAATCGTTCCCCCGCTGCGGCAGCTCGTCAGCCGCATCGCGCGTCAGAAGGGATACGGAAACCGCGACTCCTTCCGCATCGAAACCATCGTCGACGAAATCTGCAATAACGCGGTCGAGCACGGGAGACCCAAAGCGGATGATCTGATCGATCTTACCGTCATCATCGATCCGGATAAAATTGAAATCGATGTCCGCAATATGAGCGATCCGGACAAGGTCGCCTCCCTTACCGCAATGCTCCTCCCCGAAAAAACCGACACCGATAAACCGAAACCTGATGTCAAGCGGGGGCGCGGACTGTCGCTCATTAAAATGCTCTCCGACGGAATGTCGGTTGAGTGTACGGATCGGGGAACCAGTGTACGCGTTAAAAAAGTAAGAGAGGAATAATATGGAGTCTCACATCGAGCTGTCATTCGAGGATATTCGGGGCAAACAGCATGCAACGCTGATCCATTTCATCGGCGATCTGGACGCCACCAACATTGAACTCGTCCTTGAAAAAGTTTTCAACCTCATCAATGAGGGCACCGTTAATATTATCGCGGATTTCAAGCAGCTCCGTTATGTGAACAGCACCGGCCTTGGAATCCTGCTCCATTTCAGTAAAACCGCACGGGAAAAGGGCGGCTGCTTTAAAATTGCGAACATCAACGAAAACGTTTATGAAATCATTGAAATTATCGGCGCTACCACGCTCCTTGAAATCTACGATGACGTGGACGAAGCGACGGCCGCTCTCACCTGAAGCGGGCTGTTGCGGCAGTCTGCGTTCGCCCTTATGTACCTTTTTTACTGCGGAGAGTCTCATGAAACAGCGTGCAACAATAATCATTGTTCTTCCTTTGCTGATGATATGTTCGAAAAATGCCACCGACGAGGGGGTCGTACGGATCGGCAAAACAACCGTCACCAAATCGTCGTTTGATGCATTTGAAAAAATCGTGCGGATGTACCCCACCGAGGCGGGCGCCTACTTCCCCGCTTTCCGGCCGACCATATCCCATTTGGTCGAAACCGAGGTTATCTTCAGACAGAAAGGCGTACGCGCAATCAAGGATTCCCTCAAGAATACCGCCAACTGGCAATGGAAGAAACGTTATTTTCCGGCGCAGATTTTTTACCAAGACTATATCCTTGAAAATCTCGGCGTCCCCGACGAAACGATTGCCTCCTATTACGAAGCGCACAAGGACTCATTCAAGGTAACGGTGAAAGGCGATTCGACCAAAAAGGACTCGACCTATTTCAGGCCTTTGACAGATGTTAAAAGAACCGTCGTCGACTCTCTGTTTCTTCGAATGAACAAACCCGATTCGGCATTCCTCGCCCGCTACGACTCGCTTCCCGAAAAGGGAGAGCTCCATATCCAGTGGTTACAGTATGTACGCCAGAATGCTTCCTCAATTTTTATGAAACGGCTGTATAAAGAGACAACCGGCACTCCGTATCCCGACTCACTTTCCGATATATTCGGGGAGGGTAAATACATCACTCAGGCGGATATGGATGTTATCATCTCCTGGATTCCGGAGACACGGCGTCATTTCTACGAAACTCCCGAACAAAAACGCGGACTGGTGGAATGGCTTGTTAAATGGAAGCTTTTTTCAGACTACGCGGAAAAACTGGGCCGCAACAAACTGCCGCCGGTGAGGCAGGCGATGGACTGGGCGTGGAAACTCAACGTCGTCTACTGTTACGTGACCACCGTCATGGAACCCGCACTCAAATCTACCATTACGATCGATACGGCGATGATGCTGTATTCCCTCTACGATGAAAACGGTTACCATAAGAATACCGATTTACTCAATAATAAAATGCGCGTTAAAAACGAGGAAATCATGAAAATGAAAGTCGACAGCGCCATTGTCGCTTTCCGACAAAAATACACTGTCACCTTCCTTCAAAACGACTGGAAAGACTCAAAAAACGAACAGCCTTCTGTAGTGCTGTCCACGGCGGATGCACTGCGCGATTCGGGAAAAACCACCGAAGCAAGAGACGCCTATGAAACCCTGACGAAAAACTTCGTCTTTTTTCCCGAGGGGCAAACGGCGCTTGTTGAACTTGCAAAGCTCCAGACCGAGCAGCAGATGTACACCCAGGCGATCGAAAATTACCGTAAGTTTTTACTGTTGAATCCCGACCAGAGCAAACGGTGCAACACTTTTTTCATGATCGGGTTCATTTACGACGAATATCTCGACAAACCGCTGCATGCGGAAGAAAATTACAAATGGGTTCTCAAAAACACCCCTGAATGCGAACTTGCCGACGATGCCGAATTCATGATGCTCCACCTCAACGAACCGATGTCGAGCGTCGAGGAACTGCGCGGTGAAGCGCAGCGTCAGGGAAGAAAAATCGATTTTTCGGACGAAGAGGTCATTACGGAAGATACGGTTCAGACGTCAATGGCCGGCGGCGCCCGTCAGTAGATCGGGTCGCACCAGCGGACCTTCTCCGATCCCCTTTTTCCCCGGGAAAACGATTGAATTATCTTAAGGTCACCGGATTTTCCGTTGTGCGCTCTTTTTTTAGGTTGCGTCTTCTCCATCAAGCGCATTCGTTTTCTCTCTGCCGCACGGCCGGCAATCGGGGAAACAGAGTTCACGAAACCTGCACTGGCTGCAAAGCGATGGCGAGGGACTCTTCGTGAACGCTTCGACTGAGAGCGGAATATTGTTTTCGATATCGCTGCACCATTGATACATGACTTCGGTCTGTTCCCTGACCCGGGCGAAAAACCGGTCGCGATCTTCGTCGGTCACCCTGATTTCCATCTCGTCGAACGCCGGATAGAGATAAACGATGCGCGGGAAGATTCGGTTCCAGGGGATTGCAAAAAGGGAACTTGCCGCGGCGGAATAGCCGATCAGCTGCTGTGCGTGCTTCGCCTGGTCGCGGTTTCCCGTTTTCCAGTCGAGGATGTAAATGCATTCATCAACCGGCAGCAGAAAATCCATTTTGCAGTAGACCTTCATACCGTCGAGACGCGTTTCTCCATAACCGGCCGGCTCGATGATCCAGTTGTCCCTGTTGTGAAGTGCCACCATGAAAATCCAGTTATAGCAGTGGCTGTTCATGAAATTGCGCAGAGCGGTATCGATCTTGTCGATGACCCTGTCGAGATCGATCCGTTGTTCACCGTTGTAATACTGCTCAATAAACGTTTTCTCGGAGAAATACCGCTTAACGAGTTCATGGGCATAATCGAAAAAACGGCCTTCATCGATATTCCGATCGCTTTTCTGCAACCGTTTGAGAAAGGCCTCGAGAACATCATGCACCACATTCCCCGTTTCGAGCGGAATCGAGGTCAGTTCTCTTAAACGTTTCATTTTATACGCAGGGACTTCGGCGACGTATTTGCTGTAATAGGTATAAAAGTATTGACGTTTGCACTTATCAAACACCTCATACCGGGAAATCGACCACCCCAGGATGGGGGTAAAGGGATAGGATGCGAATGAAAGCTGCATATTTCCCGCAAGATACATTATGAGCGATGCCGCACCGCTACGGTGCTCGAAATAAAGCGTTGCTTACAGAATTTAAAAATATACTTTGGGGTAAGACATGGACGCAGGAAGATAAATATCCCGGCAGGCGCCCCTAAACTGCAGCCCCTGCCGGGCCGGCATTATATTCGGTCGATAAACTCCCCACTATCCTTACACAGGGCAAGTTCTATCTTGAGATTGGTAATGTCGTCGGATTCGATAGAAATTCTTGAAGCCGTTTGCTGCAACGAAGAAAAGCCGGACAGCAAACCACTCACTGCTGAAGCTCGCCCCGCACATGCGGCTGATTTTTTAATGGAAAGCTTTTCGGGCTCCGCCATCTGTTTCAGCATATCCATCATTGCTGTGTTACGGGCGCTGTTTTTAATCGCTTGTACCTGATTATCCGAAAGAATGAAAATCTTTTGGTCAAAGTACATGATTGGTGAACAACATGACGGGCAGTTCAGGATAATTACACACGCATTGGTGCTGAGAAATATTTCCGCTACCTGACGGCAGCGGGGACATGTTACGGTGAGTTCCTGAACCATTGTTCCTCCTTGTACGCTGCAGATGCTTATCACGTCCTCACTCAGGCGGCGACGATCGTTCCCCTGCCGTCCCTTGATTAAGCGCTCATATATTGTAACATCGACAATAAAAAACGTCAAGAAGGATTTCGCATGGATTAGAAAAAAAACAGCACCTCCCACGATGTGAAGTGGTGGAAAATGGTAGTAAAGCGTGAAATCGCTTCTATTGAAAAAAGGTCCGCTGGCCGGGGGTTAGAAAATAGGGGACCGCATAAGTCTCTCTGAATGCGGCAGATAGGAGACTCCATCGCCTCGGCAACCGAGGAAGTCCCTTCAGGAACCGGTCAAACGACGATCACCAGCATTCACACCCCAAAACCTGAAGCCTTTTTGCGTAATCCAAAACTCACCCCGCAGGTAAACGACACTCTCTGTTATTATAAAAAAAATGAAAAAGATAACCAGTGCTTGAAGCGAGGGAACTGAGGCGTAAACTGTAGTGTATATTTTTGATTTTAACTATATTTTCAATCTGTTCCATCATCTATTTCGAAATAGAAGCCGGATGCAATATATGAAAATAGTCGCTCTTAACCCTCCCTTTCTCACCCACTTTTCACGTGAATCGCGATCTCCAGCCGTGGCGAAGAGCGGTACGCTCTATTTTCCTATGTGGCTCTCCTACGCTGTCGGCTTGCTTGAAAAACACGGCCACGAGGTGTTGCTGATCGATGCTCCGGCTCAAGGACTGTCACGTGAAACAGTGATCGAACGCGTAACCGCATTTCATCCTTTCATGGCGGTCATCGACACCTCGACACCGAGCATATACAATGACATTGAAGTAGGATCCGCATTGAAAAAATCAGCGGCGGATATTTTCATTGTTCTCGTCGGCGTTCACGTATCCGCGCTCCCGCTTGAAACCCTCGACCTCGATAAAAGTATCGATGCCGTCGCCTTCGGCGAATACGACGCCACCCTCGTTGAAATAGCGGAAAAATTGCCGTTAGGGAAGACTGATGACAATCTCCGTTCCATACAAGGACTTGCGTTTCGTGCATCCGACAAACAGTTGTTAAAGAATTCCCCCCGACCCTTCATTGAAGACCTCGATATATTCCCGCCGGTCGCTTCGGTCTATAAAAAGCACCTTGACATCGCCCCCTATTTTTACGGCCACAGCCTCTATCCGCTGCTCGTCATCATGACCGGTCGCGGGTGTCCGTTTCATTGCACTTTCTGCGTGGTTCCTCAGGTGCTTCAGGGGCACATGTACCGCCAGCGTTCCGTTGCAAGCATCGTTGCCGAATTCCGCTACATCAAAGACAACTTCCCTGAAATCGAAGAAATCATGATTGAGGACGATACCTTAACGGTAAATAGAAAACGGTGTGCGGAATTTTCACAGGCACTCATCAACGAAAAACTGACCTCAATTCCATGGTCGGCCAATTCACGCGCCGATATCGATTTTGAAACCATGCGTTTGATGAAAGCCGCAGGTTGCAGGCTCTTCTGCGTCGGTTTCGAAAGCGGCAACCAGCAGATACTCGACAATATCCGCAAGGGCACGAACATTCACGTAATCGAACGGTTCGTCAAGGATGCCAAACGAGTAGGCATAATGATTCACGGCTGTTTTATGGTCGGCAACCGGGGTGAAACGAGAGAAACCCTCGAGGAAACCCTGCGTTTCGCAAAGAAACTCAATCCCGACACGGCGCAGTTCTTTCCCCTTATGGTGTACCCGGGCACCGACGATTACTATTTTTTTAAGAAGAAAGGATGGATAGTATCCGACAATTTCCGCGACTGGATCACCCCTCAAGGGCTTCACTCCTCAACCATATCCAATCCCGACCTCCCTTACAGCGAACTTGTCCGTTTTTGTGATCGCGCCCGACGGGAGTTTTATCTTCGTCCACGGTATTTGATCTTTAAAATAGCTCAAAGCATCAAAAACCCCAACGAAGGGAAACGAAACGTAAAAGCGTTCTTTACTCTAAGTAAATATCTCTTCCGGCGGGTGCCGTCCGACCTGACACCCCAGGTGTAAAAACCTCCCGCTTTCAAAACATCACCATAGCCGTAACCATCCCCACCGCCGGACCGGCGACGGCTCCCGTCCAGGCGGCGGGGTTAAGCGTGATATCGAGCTGGAATATGCTCTTTTTAACCCCGGCGCCGAGGGTGGGAACGACGCTGGAATAGGTGGTCTGCTGTCGCTGGCGCATATCGGATGCGGCATTCCTCAAATAGGTTACCGGCGTGGTCATGACAAAGGCCATGCCGGCGCGGGCGAAACATTCATCGAAAATCCAGACCGTCGTCCAGGTGTTTTCGATGCCGCCGGAGAACGTCTGGACGAGCGAACGGCTGTTGGCGGTATCGGCAACGGTGGTGGCCTTATGGTTCATTATCGCCAGATTGTACATCATCCCCCATTCGGCTGCGGTAAAAAGATCGCCCGTGAATCCGCCGTAAAAGGCAAGGCGGTTGTTGCCGTACCTGGTTGCAGGATCAGCGCCGCTGAGTGAAAATGCATAGCTCTCAAAAATCAAGTCCAGTCCCAATGTCAGATGCAGGTCGCTCACCGGGAGTTCGGTTTCTCCGCCGACTTCAATAAAAAGGCCCTTCTCCGATTCGACCGTGATTTCCGTAGTGCCGTCATCGTTCTTACCAAAGACCGATGGGAAACCGAGTCCGAATTTAAAGGCGGCGGACATCTCCTCTTGCCCAACAAGTATCGATGCAATACCGCCGGGATTGTGAATCCGTACACGACTGTCGGTAATAACCGGAGGAACGGTGGTTGTTTCATTATGATAGGAGGCGGAAGCGTACTCATAAAAAAAATCAACCCCCAATGATACCACCGACAGGTCGATTCCCAGAAGCAGGTGAGGAACGTTCTGTGCAACGAGCGTTTGGAAGGGTGTGGTGACAACCGTACTGCAGGCGAGAGCGCCCTGTTGGTAAAATGACGCATCAAGCAGCAATCCCCGGTTTGCAGCCACCCCGACGCTCAGGACATCACCGATTGATTTGATCCCCATTATCGGCCCCGGTCCGTTAAAGGTCGCCTGTGCATCGTCTTCATACCGATCCATAAAAACCGCATACCGTAAAATATCATTCATGTCATCCATGATAAACGTCCCCCCCAGCGCATTCACGCGTGCATTTTGGGGGGTGAATTGAGCCGATACATTCATAACAATCATCAACGCAGCTGCCGCCCCTACTCCATGACGCACCCTCATTGAAACCTCCTTGGGAATATTGAAATACCCACCTGTGTATTGTCTTTAAAATTACTATCGCTGCCCTGCTCTTCGAAACAACAACTTAAGAAATTAAGTTGAAAGGAGGTCGACAAAAAAAACCGGGAATGGTATACTTATTCCGGAGTGATAAAGGGTGTGAGGCCCGTGTCTTTCCCGGTATAAAATTTACAAAAGGACGTTTATGATCGCAAAAACATCTACCCCCAAAGCCCGCCTGCTGATCGTCGACGATTCCCAGGATATCTGCTTTCTTATCTCAAGTCATTTCAAGCTCAGGGGATTCTCCGTTGAGACGGCGACAAGCGGCAATGAAGCGATGAGACTGATCGAAAAGGACCGCTTTGAAATAATTGTAAGTGATATTATTATGCCCGGCATGAAAGGCACCGAATTGCTTCAAAAGGTAAAAAAACAACACCCGATGACCCATGTGATCATGATTACGGGATACGTTTCCCTCGAACATCTGCTGACCTGCATGCGTTTCGGCGCCGATACCTGTATTTTCAAGCCAATGAATAATTTCTCGGAACTCGATGCGGCAGTCGAAAGAGCCATTGAATCAATGGAACGATGGGAAGAGAAAATCATCGCGCTCAAGGGGCTCAAGGAAGTCAGCACGCAAAGTCTGGAGTATATCGATGAACCGGGAAAAGAGGTTGTGGAAATCGGAACGGCGTAACAACGTCTCCCGCCATTATCGAAGTTTCCGCTCCCGATTCAAGGCCGATTATACACGGTTAAGCAAGCGATGAAATTTAATATTCATTACCTCAGGCAAAGCGCTTTCCTTTTCTCCTTTTATTATATTAATTGGTAATAGGACCGTTGCTTTAATCTAATGCATATACGGGCAGTGCAATTCTTTTCTATAGAGACAAATATGAACCTTACATGTCAGATTCCATTTATTCTTTCACTCCTGTATTTTTGCCTTTTCTCTCCCGCACCAGCGAAAGTGTACTATGTCGCTCCCGACGGGAGCGACAACGGTTCGGGTACCGAGGATAATCCGTTCGCAACCATGGCCAAGGGACAGACCTCCGCTTCCGCAGGAGATACGGTCTGGTTCCGGGGCGGTACATATGAGTTTATCAGCTCAACCGCCGAAGATGGAGTAACCCTTTCAAAAAGCGGTTCATCCGAACGACGCATACATTATTGGGCCTATCCCGGTGAAAAACCTGTTTTCGATTTTTCCGGATTGACCGCGAAGCTAAGAAACAGAGGAATCCACGTTACCGGCAGTTGGCTCCATCTAAAGGGATTTGAACTCAGGGGCGTTCCACAGAATTTAAGAACCGAGCACGAATCATGGTGTGTGTACAATAACGGAGGCAGCAATAATATATATGAGCTTCTCGATATGCATCATAATATGGGGCCGGGGCTTTTTATTGTCAGAGGCGGCGATAATCTTGTACTCAACTGCGACTCCCATGACAACTTCGATCAATACTCTTCGAGCAACGGAACAAGCGCCAACGCTCCCGGAGAAAACGCGGACGGTTTCGGCTGCCACTGTAAAGACGGTCACACGGGAAATGTTTTTCGCGGGTGCCGGGCCTGGTGGAATACGGACGACGGCTGGGACTTCATACATGCCCGGGAAGTGGTGATTGTCGAAAATTGCTGGGCATGGCACAATGGCTACCTGCCGGGTACCACCAATGCGAGCGGCAATGGAAATGGTTTCAAGGCGGGAGGATATAGTCTGCCGCCGAGAGATGTTCCCGCCAACCCGCCGCAGCACACGGTGAGGTTCTGCGTCGCCTTTCTGAATCGCGCCCAGGGATTTTACGCCAATCATCATCCGGTGGCATGTTATTTTTACAACAACACCGCTTTCAATAACCGGTCATCCAATTTCAATATGCTGGGCGTGAGCATCAGCGGATCGGACTATTCCTCTGCCAACTTCGGCATCCTGCGAAACAACATCGCTTTTACCGGAACTGCAATCGCCAACGGGACCGGCAGCGGCGTTGATGCGGCCAACAACTCATGGGATTTATCAGGCGTCAGCGTATCCAATGCCGACTTTTTGAGCGTCGACACCGCCGGGATTTACGGTCCGCGCAAGACCGACGGCTCCCTGCCGGATATCACATTTCTGAAACTGGCGGCTGGCAGCGATGCGATCGACAAGGGCGTGGATGTGGGGCTGCCGTATTCAGGCAAAGCCCCCGATCTGGGGGCATATGAAACCGGAATGACCGGTGTTGCAGCCGCCGCAGTGTATCAGGAAGACGCTCATCCGGTATCAGGATTTTCAGGCGCATTCAACCAACCGGAAATTTTAATTTTTAATTTATCCGGCAGCAGGGCGCCCAGCGGATGTCTTGACGGGGCATGTACACCGTCTATTTATATTTTAAAAGCCGCCGAAAGGCCGGTTAGAACGGTTAAGTCCATCCCACTAAAGAAGCTATATTGACCGCCCCTTTCCCTCTTGCCGCCCAGCCCTCCTCCTCAGTTCGTCTTTTAGACCGTCCCCCACCGGGGGATGAAAAAAGGAAAAAGGCGAAGGGGCTGTATGCAAAAAGTAAAGGACTTCTCATTGACATCCATCCTGTTCCCATGACCAAGGGAATGGAAAAAATCTTTCATAGTGGACCTCCCCACCCCGCCTTGACTTCGATTGGCGGAGTACCTCCTCACGGTTGAACCCCATCTCGCGGAAAAAGTATATTTTAATTCTTTTTCTTTGCTGTTTCGAAACACTTTTTTTCTATTCATAGAGGAGCAACTATGTCACGTCCGAAGGTTCCGCATGACGGCAACAGCGCCTGCGCTCATGTAGCTCACGCAACCAATGAAGTTATCGCAATATATCCGATCACCCCTTCATCACCAATGGGTGAAATCTCCGATGAAAAATCAGCCGCGGGACAGACCAATATCTGGGGAACCATTCCACGCGTGGCGGAACTCCAATCGGAGGGCGGCGCTTCTGCTGCGGTCCACGGCGCCCTCTGCGCCGGGGCATTGACCACCACCTTCACCGCATCGCAGGGATTGCTCCTCATGATCCCGAATATGTATAAGATTGCCGGTGAACTGACTCCAACCGTGTTTCATGTCAGCGCCCGTTCTGTTGCCTGCCAGGCGCTGTCGATCTTCGGCGACCACAGCGACGTGATGGCGG
>JAFGNB010000018.1 GCA_016927235.1 Chitinispirillaceae bacterium | reverse complement strand
GTCATTGCGGCTGTGTTGTCGTCCGGCCCGTGCTGTCGACGGCGGTAAGCGCATCGGGCGGCAGGGGCGGCACATCGACCACTTCGAGTCTCTTTTGCTCCTGTCGCGATTTGAGATAGGTACGCATTGCCTCCGCTGCAAGGTAACTCGAGTGTACCGTCCAGTAGGCGCCGTGAACGGTGAGAACACCGACGGCGATCCGTTCGTCAATTTTCTGCGGATGGACGGCATAGCCGACGAACCAGTCGACACGGCCGATGCCGTCCTTGTCGATCGATCCGGTTTTTCCGCCGTATATGAAATCATCGAACCGCCTTGAGTTTCGGATAATGCGAAACTGTTTGGTCGCCGTGCCGTATTTCACGACCGCCTGCATCATTTGCCGGAGTTCACGCGCCGTAGCGGGGGTTATCGGCTGCAGCCAGGTCCGTTTTTCAGCGACATGTTGAACCACGCCGTCTCGATCCCTCACGACACTGTCAAGGAGCGAGGGTATAGGCATGACCCCGTCCTCGGCGATGCACGACGCAATAAGCGCACCATGAAGGGGTGACAGGGTGGTTGTCTGGTTGAATCCGGAAGCAAACTCCGCCAGCATATATTCCGAATCGGGCGCGGATATCCGTGAAACAGCGCAATGTAAATCTCCGGGCGGCATCGAATTGAAACCGAAGGCTTCCGCGAAGTCGAAAAGCGCCGGAGAGCCGATATAATAAATGCCGATCCGGCCGAAGACCGCATTGATCGAACGGGCATATGCTTGCGCTAATGTAATATCGACGGCATTGTCAAGCTCCGCCCTGAGCTGCGACCGGTAAAGCGTTGAGGTACGGCCCCGATGCTCCACACTACAGTCGGCGGTATAGCCGGCCGATTCGATCGCCGCCGCGGCGGTGACGGTTTTAAAGACCGACGCTGAGGGAAACAGGGCGCGAAGACAGAGGTTGCCTCCGGGATCGGGCATGCTGTCGTTTATATACGAGACAAGCGCCAGGATACGTCCGCTGTGCGGATCGATCGCGACCAGTCCTCCGTAAAGCGGATGATACCGATTCATAAGCTTCATGAGGTAACGCTGCAGCACGGTATCGGTACTGGTGACAACGGTGAGTGATTCATTGTCAAAGACGGCCGCGATCCGGTTGTACGACAGGCAGATGGGGTTGTCGAGAAGCAACTGCGCCACATCGGCGGCCGGGAACATTTTCGCCTTTTGGTTTTTCCCCGCGCCTTTGGATGTAACGGAGGAATCGGCGTTACTGTCCTGTGCCGACGCTGGTGAGGGAAGGTCAAGTCTCTGAATGAACGACGGACCGAGACTGATGAGGAATGCTCCGGCGAACAGCACAAGGACGAACCTGATACGGCCTTTACGGGGAAGCTGCGAGAGGAAGCGAAAGGGGCTTTGACGCTTTACGCGGCGCATCATCGGAGAGTCTGGATTCATTACCGTACCGCTGAAAACTTCCTTTCGAGTGTTTACGAATACATCGGGGAGATCGGCGCTTTATCGCCTTACCCCCCTCTATTATATCGGTATTAAGGCGCAGCGTAAAGTCGGACGCTTGCGCCTTACAACGACTTCAGAATGAAATGGCGGTCTGTACGCTGATGTTGTTGTTCGCCACCAGGTTGCCGTTTTCGTCATGCTTGTAGCCGTAACGGGCGTCCCAGATGAGGGAGGCGCCGGCCGCGATCTCGAAACCCGCCCGGTAACCAAAATACATGAACGGCGTTTTATCGAAGAACCGGTCGTCCTCATTACCAATGCGCGATTTATAAAAGTATACCTCCGCGCGGTTAAGTTTCGGGATTTTTTCGAGCAGCAGATCGCCGAGAGAACCAATCGCCTCGAAGCGCTGGTCTTTACTGGTCTCCCGCCGCCCTACCATATACTGGTAATGTCCTTCGATGAGCAGCACGTCCGCGATGTTGAAACCGAGACGGCCGAACACACCGTTGAGCGTGTCGTCAGCCAAGCGCTGTTCCTTAGTCGTGATGACCGGGTCGCGAAGAAGCCGTTCGTCAAGATAATAGGTGCCGAAATAGCCGGGCTGAAACCGTCCCTGGACACGGCGGTACTCGGCACTCGCCCAGATCCGCCACACTTTCAGGGCAATACCCGGCGCACCGATTCCCCAGCCGTGCTCTTTATCGTCGCGGATCCCGGCCTGGCCGTAGAGGTCGAGTCCGACCAGCTCCGTTGCGATAATCGGGATGCCGATGTCGCCGCCGATCAGACCGAAGGGTTCCTCCTCACGCGAGGCCCACTGATCGCGGTGTTCGATGACGGTGTCGAAGTCACCCGCCGAGCGGCTCACCTGCCTGACGCTGTCATAGAAGGTATGGCCGCCGAAACGCTCATAATAAAAACTGCTGTCGGTGATTCCGTCGAGATCCCGGTCGTGAATCGTTCCCGTCATGGTGAAATCCCACCTGCGTGCCGGTGCGTACTGGTTGAGGTCGGTCGCGTACGATCCGCCGAACGCCATGCCTTTGACAATAGGGATCTCCGTCATCTTGAGCGGACGGAAAGCGAGCCGCGCCGCCAGAATTCCGCCGTCGACGTCGAAGTCCTTGAAGTCGGCGACGAGCGTCTGCAGGGTGATGCCGATGGGAGAGATATCGTTGAGGTCGAACTGGAGACCGAGCAGCTTCCGGTCGGGGTAGTGGAGCATGTTGGTGAACCGGTCGACGAGAAAGCCGTACCCCTGGGAAACGCTCGAAAGCCCGCCGAATTTGATGAAAAGCGGATCGCCCTCCTGGCCGAACCGGACGTACCTTATCTTGCGTGTCAAGGCGTCGAGCCAGTCGTCCTTGAAATTCCACCCTTTGTCGGAGAATTGTCCGTCATTATCGATAAAGAGTTCGACATCGAAAAAGATACCGAATTTCCAGATCGGAAGATCGAACCCGAGCGCGAGCCGAGTCCACTGTTCATTGTCAACGGTAGCCGTCCCGGCGCTGATTTCCCACTTCGGCGAACTGGGGGGAGCGGGTGTTTTGTCAACCTTTTTTGCCGAAGGTTTCCCGGATTCAGGCGTTTTTTCCGAGGGTTTCTCCTCCTGCTTTCGGGCCTCGGACGATGCACCGGCGGCGGGAGCGGCGGACGCGGACTGATCGGCGGCCGGTGCGGCAGACGCGGTTTCCGCTGCCGGTTCCGGTGAAGGAGCGGGCTGTTGCGGTGCCGCTGTTGCAGGCTCCGGCGACGGAGCGACGGACGCTGCGTTCGACGGTTCCGTCTGAGCGGCCTTCACCGGAGCGGTTGCCAGCCATTCATTGAGCGACTCGATCGCACGCGGTGAAAGCGGTC
>JAFGNB010000244.1 GCA_016927235.1 Chitinispirillaceae bacterium | reverse complement strand
TCATCGTTGCCGACGCCGCGGGATTCGCCCTCGACGGATACGCCTGCCTGGGCGGCCCTCCCGACACCTGCTATCGAAGGATCACCGGAATCGGCGTCAACCACAGCGGTCCCGATACGCTGCATCTGAGCAGGGTCGTGTATCACGGCCCCTATGCCGTGGGAACTCCCGTCTACCCCGCGACCAAATTATCCTATAGAGTGACGGGCAGCCCCACGCCCTGTATTCAACGTCTGAAGAACAGTGCGCCCATTCCTCTGGGCGGAAAACTTGATTCGATCATCGTCATACTGAAAAATGGTGCGGGAAATCCGGTCGGAGCGTCGGTCGGGGATGCGGAGGTCGTGACGGTCGTGGTGGGCGGTCATGTCGGCAGCGGCGGAAACCGCGTTTTTCTGGCGGACAGCACCGAGGTGAACATCCGTAATGTCAATTGAACCATCAACGACAGGGAGCCGTATGAGCATCAACCAACGTGGAAGCGCGATGATCGCCGTCGTGGTGATCGCCATTGTCATCAACATCACCCTGCTCGCCTTCTTTTTCGCGACGCGGCACACGTCGAAAGCAAGCGGCGACCGGCGCGAAAACGTGACGGCGCTTAACATCGCGGAGGCCGGAAAGGAGCGGCTGTATGCCGCCATCCGGAGCGACGCCCACCGCCCGGCATTGAATTCACCGCCGGTGACGATGTACGACAACGAAACCTTCAGCGGCGGCTCCTATACGGTTTCGTACCGCGCCGACCCGTGGGCCGACACGCTCTGGATCCGCAGCAGCGCCGCCACCGCAAAGGGGAAACCGGCGATTGTCGAGGTGATAGCCCTGCTGCCCCCGCTCATCCCGATCGACGCCGCCCCGGTCAGGGGCGCGGTGACGGCACGAGCCCGGGTGGAGGTGTCGGGCAGCATCACCATTGACGGAAATGAACACGACACCTCCTGCAACCTCACGGGAGATCCCGGCACCTACGCGGTGAGCACGACGGATTCCTGCACCGTCGACGGTTCCGCGGAAATCGGCGGAAACGGCCAGGCACCGGTAGACTGGAAATTGTATGACCTCAAAAAGAACCCGGACCCCACCATACGTCAAACCGTCGCGGAGGAAAACGCACCCGACGGCAATTTCGATTCCCCTGAGGCTTTTCTGGGATTACCGGCGGGGGCGCTTGACGCATTCAAATTCTCCGCTTCGAACCTCGACCAGGATTTCCACGGCGTCCGCTACGATACCTGCGCATCCGTCGGTCCGGTCGACTTCGGATCCTCGAGCGGCCTCCTCATCGTCCACAACGGTTCGAAGAGCGCGCAGTTGAAGGTAAACGGCGGAACCTTCAAGGGACTGATCATCTGCGACGACATCATCAAAATGAACGGCAATCTGGTCGTACAGGGCGCGATTGTGGTTTTAAAGGAAGCTGATATCTCTTTCAAGGGACTCGGAAGCACCACCATCTGCTACAGCAGCTACATCCTCACGCACCTCTCCCGCTTCTGCGGCGACGAGGTCAGAAACCGCGTGAACGAGGTCTCGTGGAAAGAGGTGAAGTAGGGCGCGGCGGGCGTGAGACGGTGCGCGGAATCCGGCTAAAAAATGACGATGCCCGGCGCGCGCGACGGCGCTACGGGAGACGCCCTTTTTGCCATTCGTCAATTCCATCGACCCAGCATCGCGCCGGAATGTCCTCATACAGGGGACGGCTTCCGGTGATATTGCACAACACGACGCTCTGCGCGCACGCCGGTCCGGCCCATGATTTCCACTTGACAAGATTCGACGCGTGATTCGGGACCGGCGTCTGGGTTGACTTTATCTCGAACGCATGGAGTTCGCCCTGGAAGTCGACGACCAGGTCTATTTCATCGCCGTGATTGTCCCGCCAGAAATAGAGCGGCGGCAGCAGCCCCCGGTGCCTGAACAGTTTTACCCATTCGGCGATGACGAGCGTTTCAAAAATATTCCCCCAGTAAGGACTCTTCGCCAGCTGTTCCTCATCATGCAGTCCGAAAAGGTAGGTGGCGATACCGGTATCGATGAAATAGATTTTCGGCGTTTTTACGATGCGTTTTCCGAAATTCCTGTGGTACGGCTGCAGCAGGAAGATCTGTCCGCCTGTTTCCAGAAGGGAAATCCAGCGTTTTGTTGTCGACGAACTTACTCCCGCCTCCCTCCCCAGCTCATTCATGTTCAGCAGTTGCCCGGTGCGCCCCGCCAGCAGCCGCAGAAACCGTTCGAAGGTTGAGATATCCCCCACGTTCGTGATGTTCCGGATATCGCGTTCAAGATACGTCTGAATGTAGCTCCCGTACCAGAGGTCACGGGACGTTTTTTTTTGAACGAGGAGCTGCGGATACCAGCCCCTGATGCTCTTTTCCGGACAGTTGCGCGGAAGGTATTCGCCGGTACCGAAAAACTCAAGCCACCCGAACGGCAGGAGGGTGAGTATCGCCGCACGGCCCGCAAGCGATTCGCTTACATTATTCATAAGCGGAAAATGCTGGCTGCCGCTCATCAGGAAAAAACCCGGCTTGGCGTTCTCATCGACGGCGGTTTTTATATAGGGGAACAGTTCGGGCACATACTGAATTTCATCAAGAAACAGCGGGCCCCCGTAATAGCCGAGAAACGCTCTCGGATCGGCGACGACCTGTTGACGGACATCGGGGTCCTCCAGGGAAAAATAGCGGTGTGTCTTCGATGAATAATGTTTCAGAAGCGTGGTTTTCCCCGATTGCCGCGGACCGGTAACGACAATCACCGGAAACGTTGCCGCCGCACTGGCGAGAACCGTTTCGATGGATCGTTGATGATAGCTCACGGACATAATATATGATTGTACATATACGTTTTTCAATAGTTTTTTTGTACAAAATTTATTGAAATTGAGCAGAGGAGCCTTCTGCCCGGCTGCAGGGGTGAGAACCGGCGGGAAGAAATGAATTTTTACATTGACATGTAGCCTTGATTATATCTGCCAAAGAGCCGAATCACGATGATTGATGCGGGGGCGCCGCCCCCGCCCGACCCCCGGGTCACCCCTCTCTCCTCATGAACAGCCACCCCGGATAGAAATCCCTTATCTCACTCTTCCGGGCACTGGCGAATATCTGTCGTTTGAAGCGTCTCAGGTAGGGAAGGTTCGTCAGCGCATTGATAAGGGCGAACCCGGCTCTTTTCCCGGGGGAGGCGGTGGAGGGCGCAAGGTTTTTAAGCGAGACGGCGACATCGGCGAATCCGATTCCTTCCAGCAGCTTCCGGATTTCCCCGGGCATGTACTCCCGGTTGTGACGGTCACCGTAGGTGGCGCTGTTGTACGGCCAGTAAAGCGGCCGCCGCAGGGCCAGAAAGTTGATGAGCTTTATGAAACAGTGGGAATTGTCGGTTGTCAGAATCAGGACGCCGCCCGGTTTGAGCACCCGGCCGACCTCCTTGAGGGGAAAGACGGGATCCGCGATGAAATGTTCTATCACTTCAAGAAAAAGTACGACGTCGAACGTTTCGTCATCGAAGGGAAGCCTGTCGGATTCAAGGTCGTAGCCGTCAAAAACCGGTAGTGAATACTGTTCGGATCCCAGGCGGGTATCGATTGAAGCGTGTTTTTTTTCCGGGATTAAGTGATCGAGCCTGCGGCCGCCCCGCACGCCCGTATAGGTTGCGGCGGTGAGATGCTGCAGCACGGTGGTGAAATAGGGGCTTAGGCCGATATCAAGTATCCGGAGCGCACCCTGTCCGAGCAACGGCGTGAGGAAGCGATAGGTCGCATAGTACCTGTCGGCATGGAAATCAAGGTAGACGCGCTCCTCTTCGTTCAATTCGACGGGCGCACCGTTGTCGATCACCCGGACGCGGCGAAGAAGCGAAAAAAAATCCTTTTTGGTAACGGCCTTCATAACGGATTTCTTGCCCGTCCGCAACCGGCAGGGTGGGAGGTCCGCCGATTGACCCTGCCTCGGCCGGTAAAAACAAACAAGGTCGCGATTACAGCGCGACCTCCGGTTGCTGAAATGATCGACGGGCCTAGGCGGTTGCCGGAACGATCTCCACCTGTTTCCGGTTTCCCCTGATCCAGGAAAATTTCACCGTTCCGTCGACTTTCGCGAAGAGCGTAAAATCGCTGCCACGGCCGACGTTGGGACCGGGATGCACCTTGGTGCCCTTCTGCCTGACGATAATACCGCCCGCCCTGATCGACTCTCCGCCGAACCTTTTAACGCCGCGCATTTTGGGACTGCTGTCGCGGCCGTTCCTGCTGCTTCCCACGCCTTTTTTATGCGCCACGGCACCTTCCCCCTTTACATGGATATGGAAACGATCTGCAACCGGGTGTACGCCTGGCGGTGACCGTTTTTACGGCGGTAATCTTTGCGCCGTTTACGTTTGATGACAAGAATTTTCCTGTCTTTGATATGGCCGACCACTTTCGCCGTCACCGTCGCGCCTTCAACCAGCGGCGTACCTATTTTCAATGCTCCGTCGTCCGAGGCGAGCAACACCCGATCGATCGTAACCTCCGACCCCTCGGAGGCGTCGATCAGCGGTACGCGGATCGTCTCTCCCGGCGTGGCCTTGAACTGGATTCCGCCCTGTTCAATAATCGAATACATCATTGCTCCTTTACGCCCGCCCGTCTGGAAGGACGCCGGCACGCGGCCCTGCCCTTATGTACTGTTTTCAAGAGAAAAATCTTTTAAAAATACTTATCGGATCTCTATGAAGCAACACTCACTGTTTTGTCTGGTTTTTTTCCATGCGGCCTGATGGTATACTCATCCTGATCGAGCTCCTCATCCTCAAGAATGATCAGGCGACAGCGGTGTTCCCGTTCGAGCATCTTTTTAAGCTGCTGTCCCTCTTTCTGCAGGTAGGCGCTCACCGCCGGATGCACCGAAAGATCGATCTCCCGCGACGAGTGATCGCTCCTCTGGAGGTCGCGATCGATATGGGCGGTGACCGATTCGGGGGAGAACACCCAGCCCAACCCTTCGCAGGCCGGGCAGACATTGGTAAAATACTCCTGAAGCTCGGGCCGGACACGTTTGCGGGTTATCTCCATCAACCCGAACTTTGAAAGCCCGGTACAGGCGTTGGCTGAGGGATCGGCGGCAAGCAGTTTCTGCATGGCGTTCTCGATCTTCCGCCGGTTCTGGCTTATCCGCATATCGATAAAATCCACCACGATCAGTCCGCCGATATCGCGCAGACGCAACTGGCGGCAGATTTCGCCCGCCGCTTCGAGATTGGTGGCGTAAATTGTCTCCTCGAGATTCGATTTGCCGGTATTTCTGCCGGTATTCACATCGACGGCGACCAGCGCCTCGGTGCGGTCGATAAGGATATAGCCGCCGCTGCGGAGCCAAACCTTGCGTTTGAGCAGCTTTTCAAGGTCGGTCTCGATATCGAACCGGTCGAAGAGCGGCGTCTTCTCTTTATAGAGTTCCACCCGGCTGCAGAGCGAAGGCGAAAGAGAGCGCAGGTACGCAAGAATCTCCTCGTAGTCCTCCGGCTGATCCACGAAAACCTTCGCGACATCTTCCGAAAAAATATCCCGGATGACCCGGGTGGTGATCCCCAGTTCGCGGTGAATGAGTTTCGGACCGCTCCCCGAAAGCGCCACTTCCTGCGCACGGCGCCACATATCGAGCAGCTGATGGATCTCCTTGACGAACTCAACCTCGGATACCTTCAGGCCGATCGTACGGATAATAAAGCCCACGCCGGGGGGTTTGATGTCGGCGATGAGTTTTTTAAGCCGCGTCCGTTTTTTCGGATCGCTCGTCTTCTTCGAAACGCCGATGAAGTTCGTATCGGGAACGAGAACGAGAAAACGGCCGGCCAGGCTGATCTGCGTGCTCAGTTTGGCGCCCTTGGTACCGATCGGCTCCTTGAGCACCTGAACAAGGATCTCCTGCCCCACGGTGAGCACTTTTTCAATGGGGATGCGCGCGATGCGCTTCCGCTTCGTCGAATTTCCCCGGCCGGTATACCGCTCCATGAGCGTGTCGCCGGCATCGAGCAGGACCGACGGATCGACGTCGGTCGCATGGAGAAACGCGCCCTTCTCAAGACCGATGTCGACAAAGGCGGCCTGAATGCCCGGAAGGATCGACGTTACCTTGCCGCGATAGATATTGCCGACCAGCCTGAGGTAGTCGGGCCGTTCGACCACGAGTTCGACGACCTTGTTGTTCTCCAGCACGGCGGCCCGCTTCTCGGTCGGGGTGGCGTTGAACAGTATTTTTCTTTCCATAAAACTCCGGTTAAAAGCTGATTCTTAGAACGCACAGCAATTGGTTGGTGGTTGTCGTCTGGCCGCCGCGCTCCTCCTGACGAAAGGTATAATCGATGCGGCCCGTAACATTATCGGTAAATATATATGACAGGTTCGGTACAAGAGAAAAGTTTTTATCGTCCCTGTCGGCCTCGACCTCCCGCTCGTGGCTGTGGCTGAGTTTCAGTCCGACGGTCGTTCTTCCCTTGATGGGGATCGTCCACATGAGAAGTTTGATTTCCGACAGCTTGCTGCTGCGCTCGATCTCGTAATTCACCGTCAGTTCGTTGGAGTGCATGGTGGCGTTTCTGTTCGTGTCGGCGCTCTCCCCGGTTTCCGAAAGAACCGTGTTGATTTCACGGGAGACATTGTGACGGTAGTCGAACCTGATCGGCCACCGCTTGATCCTTCCCGACAGCGACACGAGCGGTATCAGGTCGTACTTGTCAGAGCGGCTTGAGCCGCCGGTCTGCGCGGCGGTGAGCCGGTCGCTCCGGCGCCAGGTAAAGGACGAGTTGACGCTGACACCCTCCAGATTTGTTTTGATGAGGCCGATCCTTTGGAGCATCTGCGTCGAGAAGCCGGCCGAAAGGTCGGGGAACGTGATGGTCGTGTCGTTGCGCGTCGAGTCGGGATAGATCGTAAACGCGGCGCTGCGGCTGAGGCTGATGTTGTTGAACGAAAGGTCGAGCGCCTTGAGGGCGATGCCGCTTGACAGCCGCATCGAACGGTTGACGATCCGGCTGTCGTTGCGGTAGAAGTCGGGCCGGTCGTACGACTGCCGCGACCTCATGCCGAGAAAGCGGTCGTCATCCATCTCACCGCGAAGAAGGTCGAGCGGGGTCCGGCCCTTCACGCCCAGCTGGAACAGCAGCAGGTCCTTCACTCCGGCGATGCCCTCCCTGTCGAGCAGACCGGTGCTCACGTAATCGTTTCTCAGGGTGGACCCGGCACTGTACGACAGGGCAACATCCCGCAGCCCGATCCGGTCGAAACCGTTTTTCATCATGTCGAAAAGGCCGGCAAGCGCATTTTTCCCGGCGGCCGTTGTGAGATCTCCGAAAAGCTGATCAAAGAGGAGCTTGCCCTCGAGCGAAAGAGAGGACTTGACGCCGGTATTCAAATACGGGAGCGGTTCTTTGAGCCAGTGAACGACCGCGGCGTTGTAGTCGCTTGTATAATCGGCCGAGGTGTTCAGCCAGTCGAACAGGTGAGGGCTGAGTCTCATTCCCGCGTGCTGCGTGCGGTCCTTTTCCCCCCAGAGGACCCAGTAACGCTTCCACTCGCTGTTGCGCTTGAAAATCTTCTTCCCTTTTTCGAGCGTCTCCTCCGTTGCGGCGTCGACGAGGTCCCGGTTGACGCCGAGCGAGAAGTCCATGTCGCACAGCGGCGAAAGCGGGGTATGGTCGATACGCGTGTTGTGCCGCGCGGTATAGCTTTTCAGATCGCTCGACACCCCGCGCCACGTATCGCGCTGCCGCTGCCTGCCGAAGCTGATGTCGGCGACGTCGATATCGAAGGTGCGCGGCAGAAGGGTGATTTCGTAGCTTTTCATTCGCGAAGGAAACCACTCCCCTTTGATCGATTTGAAGGGCGTCCAGGTGAGCCATTCCGGCGGCCGATGCGGTTTGAGATCGTACCGCACCTTGCCGCTGTAGGTTTCGGCGGTGTCCCGTTTCGCGAAAACGGCGTCCAGGCCCGTACCGGCAGGGTTGGCTCCGTAAAGGACCTCGCCGATGGTCGTGCTGTACCGCGCGTCGGCCTCCCACCGGTCGGCGAGGAAGCCGACGACCGGATTCTCATCCTGTTTCGTTTTTTTATACCCGGTATAGTACGTGCGGCCCACGCTGCTCGTCTGGTATTGTTCCGAGCGGGTGACGTCGTTGCGGCGCCGTTCGATCCCGGTCATGATCGTCGCCGCGTCCCTGATCATGTCCATGAATCCGTCGGGTTCTCCTTTTTCGTTGACAAGGTAGACATCCGTCTCGTTCTTGAGCTGCGGCCGCATCAGCGAGCTGTTGTAGGTGACGCCGGCGGGAAGCGACAACCCCCACTCCTGCGGCAGGAATTTTTCGAGGCCGATCGAAGCGCCCATGCTGGTGCTCATCTGGCTGTTGTCGGGGATGTTCCTGGTCTCGGTCATGCGCCTGAAATCGCCGCTCTCGTACTCCATACGCGCCTGCAGCGACAGCAGGTCGGCCCATTTCGTCGTCACGTCGACGCGCGAGGCCGAACCGTTGATGCGCCGTATACCCGTCAGTTTCATCTCGTTCACCCAGATCTCTCCCGAAAGAGAATCGATGCCGCTTGACGCATTGGTGCGCGCCACGCCCAGAGCCATCCACTGTATCCGAGCGAAATTGGGCTGCCGGCCGGCCGGAGCATGCACGCGCAGCGTTCCGTCGGAAACCTCGATCGACGAATCGCGGTGGGCGATCATGTAGGCGTCCTTGAAGTTCGAGAGCTCCTTGAGATCGATGGAAACGGGATTGTTCCACTCCGGCAGAATCTCCCTGCTGTATTCATAGTAGGTCAAGCTGTCGGTGCCGAACCGGAATATGAACCGTACGTCGCCGCCCCAGAGCGGCCGGAGCATCGGCATGTCCGTCATATCCCTGTCCGTCGAGTCCACGCCGAAGACCTGGAGCGACAGCCGTTCGTAGGCCGAGAGATTGAGGTTCTGGTACTGGAAGGTCTTCTTTACCAGCGCGGTATCGCCGGAAGCCAGGTTGACGAAGTTGAGTCGCAGCGACTGTTCGAGTTCGTAGCCGAATTCGTCGCGCTCGCGGCTGATGCGGTCTTTATATTTCAGCTCCCATATCTTCCCGTACGCCGTGTCTTCCTTGGTATTGACAACCGACGATCGGATTTTCACGCGCGCGGAATCGGCGACCTCGATCCACTGGTTGCCGACTAATTCCATGTTGTAAAAGACCAGCTGCTGCTCCCGCGAAAGCTGCAGCGAATCGAAACCGGTCCAGATCAGACGAACGGTCGTAATGTTCGACCAGGCCGGATCATTGACGGTGTCGCAGATCCCCTCGTACCCCTTGATACGCTCGTGCAGGGGTATGCGGTATTTGCGCCAGACCCCCGGCCTGGCGTAGTTCACCGTTCTATCGATGAACGGGGAGAGCGAATCCGCCAGATCCACGGTAAACTGGAAGTACCGTTCGGGAACGGCGATCTGCACCGCGCCGTCGAGATTGATGTCTTCCGAACTCCCTATGGTTTTCCCGTCACCCTGCCGCCGGCAGGTATACCGGTAGTTCTCGGCCATTCCCGCGTCCCACTCGTTGTAGAAATACTGTCGCCAGTTATCCTTCGCCGGGTCCAGCGAATCGGCCCCCAGGCGCCGATCGCCGTAGGTCAATGAATCCCACTGCCCCGGCGTCGAGGCGGGAACCCAGTATTTCTCCGCGGTGTCGGGGAGCAGGTCCCACCCCAGGTCGAGCCCCTCCTTGTCGGTCTGAGACCGCACGATCGTGGAGGTATCCTCGCTGTCCTCCTGCCGGTTGGGTTCCCTGCCGTTGAGCGAGACGTCTTCGCGCATCTGCCCCATCTGGATGAGCAGCTTCCCCTTGTCCTCGAATTTTCCTTCGGCCTTGATGAAGAATTCGAAATACTGCACGAGCTCCTTGTTGGCGAAACTCTGGGAGATCGGGGTCATGATGCCGGCCCACGCCTTTCTGAACCTGTCCGCGTACTCGTCGATCGGCGGCGAGGGCATGGCGTGCAAGCGGAGCACATATTCGTAAAGGGAACCGGTCATGCCCGCCTTTTTCTCCTCTTCGGTCAGAACGACGATCTCGTCGCGCCGCACGCGGTTTGCTTCATCCTGATCGCGCGGGGTGAACCAGTACCAATTCCACGCCGGCGGATGGTTCCAGAGCAGCAGGCTCATGTCGTCAATGGCGGTATCGAGCATCGGCGGGCTGGCAAGGTACCACGACTGGGAGCTGTTGCTTAACAGATCAGACTGCTTGCTGTCCTCGAAATCGTCGATGTAGGCGCTCCCGCTCTTGTTGGGATTGACCCTGCTGTGGGCCGCTTCCACATCCAGCGTCACCGATGAAGAGGCCTGCGTCTTCACCAGCGGCAGCGCGTTGACAAGCCCCGTCATCCACGACGGTTCGAACTCGATGTGGGTGTTGATATCGAGCAGCAGTTTGTTGTAGGGCTCTTGGTCGAGCCGGGGGATATCCTCGTTGGTCTGGGTGCTCTGGAAAAGGAGGCTCGCGCCCGCGTAGGACTTTGCGGAAAGAAAGGGGAGATCGACCTTGCCGTGCGACCCCAGAAACATCTTCCGTTCCGGAACGAACAGCGCCTCGCTCTGGTATTCGATATCGATCTTTTCGCAGGCCTTCGCCCTGGCGGAGATCAGGTCGACGATTCCCATATCGTAGTTGATCGTGTAATCCACATCACGGTCGAGTTTCACCCCGTTGCCCTTGACCATTTCGGTTCCCTTCATGATACCCCACCCCAGATCGTCGAAGGTGGTCTTCTTCCGCGAGCCGGACATCTCGATTTCGTAGAGGGTCGTATACCCGTGAAATTTTCCGGCATTGTCCAGCGCATAACGGTAAATGAGCGAGTCGCGAAAATCGCCGAGCGCCGGATTGTCGAACACGTCAAGCCCCGCCCATGAGGTATCGAACGGCGGGATGATCAGGTCGTTGAATTGCTTGTTGAAGATCTGCGTGTTCGTGACAAAGGGCTTGTTGTTGTTGTCGGCGACGCCGATAATCTCGGTGAAAAAGGTGTTGCCCGCCTGCTCGACTTTTTCATCGGTCTTATCTTCGTCGATCCTCTTGACCGCCAGTTTGAACGAGGCGGGATCGGAGAAATCGCCGGGTCCGTAGGCGTGACGCCACATCAGATAGAACCGGGAGGTGTCGTCGGCGGCCGCATTGATCTGCTGCGTCTTCGGCCGCAGGGTCCAGAGCGTCCAGACCGTGTCGAGGACCCATTTCTGAGTGGTGCTGTCATAACGCGTCAGGGTGTCCATCCGCCCCTTCTGCAGCGGTGCATACTCCGCATTCGCCGAGTCGTCGGTCCGCATGAAGACGGCCACCTGCTGATTGTCCAGAAAGGTTATGGAATCGGCGAACCGTATCCACCCTTCCGCATCGTCAAGGTAGTAATGGCGGTCGCGCTCGAGCCGCTCGAAAAGAGAGGTCTCGCCGACGGTATCGACTACCACTTTTCTGATATGCGATTTCTTGTCCGTGTTAAAGCCGTCGAAACTCC
>JAFGNB010000243.1 GCA_016927235.1 Chitinispirillaceae bacterium | reverse complement strand
CCGAGGGTAACTTCCCTGAACATGGAGTATACGACGTTTTCGTCGACGCGATCGAAATGGTCGATATCCGCCACGACGACGATTCCCGCCATCTCGATTGCCGCCGGGCTTATAAGGATCCGCTCATGAGGCGGCGCGAAAAAGCAGGCACTCCGGTGCTTTGCCCTCGGGAACAGGGTGATGATATACCGTTCGTCGCGGTAGAGGGAGACTATATTGAACATCGGCTCACCCGGTCCGCCGACGATTTTTTTCAGCGCGCTGATGATACATTGGATACGCGACCGGGCCTGCGCAGCCTCTTTGCAGCAGCACACCACCATATTGCGGCCCCAGATGGAAAGCGGCACTGTCCGTCCGTCCTCGGCCTCGGCCGGCAGCTGCTCGAAAAGCGGAACATGATCAACGCTGCACGCCTGATAATGCATGTGGTCCGGGGCCGACGCTCCGCACCGGGGGCCGTTGTACAGGACGAACATCTCAGGGCCGAGTGATTTAGTGAGAGCGAGGAGATCCGCGATGCGCTCCCCGAGAAGCTGCGGCGCATGGACGCGAAAAGCGATGGTCATGTGGTGCTTCAGCACCGGATACGGATTCGGCAGCATGATATAATCGCCGAACGCGATCCCGCGCTCGAGAGGAGGGATGCCGTTGGGGCAGAGAAAGCAGGGCCTGCCGGCAATCGAGGCAGGGTCGACGTTTGCATTTGTTGATGCGGTGCGGCCGGGATTCGCCTGCACGACGATGCGGCGGTTATCCATCATCAATGTTTTGATTTTCATGGCGGCAAGCAGTGCTTCGTTGTTACGGAACAGGTCCCATGTTTCGCGCTGCTGCTTGAATAACGCCTGTATCTGCTGCAGCAGTGATCCCCGCGGTGCGGAAGGACTGATCAGCGTTGCGTCCCAGTTGTTCATCGGCACTCTTCCCTGCGCAGGCGCGCCGCAATTTCGATCGTGCGCAGGCGATCCTTGTAGCGATCATAGCGGTCGGCGGTCTCCGGTGTAAGCGCGCTGTCCGAGTTATCCTCCCATCGGCGGCACCAGTAAAGCGAGTCGTAGATCCGGCCGACCGGATATGAGCGGCACAGACGGAGCACCGCCGCATAGTCCTCGCCGTAGCTGACATTGGGGAAGCCGAACCGGCGAAGCGTCGGAACATGGTACGCCCGCGGGGCCCCAAGTCCAGCTATCCGGAGGGCATTGTTGGGTCCGTTGGCGTCGGTCCATTCGCGGTGATCCACCAGCCCGGGCGCGCGAGGCGAGAAATCGAGATCGACGGTGGTGTAGGAGCCGATGACCAGTGCATACGGTTTTTTGTTGAACTCCGCGACGATTCTTTCGAGGACGTCGGTGCCGTTGTAAAGGTCGTCGCTGTCGAGCTGCACGGCATACCTGCCGCATGCTTCCGAATAAATCGCTTCATTCCAGCAGCCGCCGATAAGCAGATCCATCCGCCGGGGAATATGGTGGACGAGCCGTCCGTCGCTTCGAGCAATTGTTGCCAGGATGCCGGTCGTGCCGTCATTGGAATGATTGTCGATGACGAAAACGTTATAGGAAAAGGCGGTTTTTTGAGACAGCGCGCTTTTTACCGCATCGCCGACGGTGCGCGCACGGTTTTTGACCGGGATGATGATGCTCGCCTCGACGGGAAAACTGCCTTCTTCGGCGAGCGGTGTTGCTCCGGGAGCGTGAATAAAAGCGCCGATCCGCTGCAGGTGCGCAGTGGCAACGGCTTCCATTTCGAGCTGATAATCGCGGTTGCAGGGGTCGACATAGGAAAATCGGCTGGTCCGGGCAGCGCCGTCGCCGTCATCAAAACAGCAATAGAGCGGTTCGGGCAGATGAACGGCGGCGGAACGCTCGCACAGCCGCAGCCGCAGGTCGTACAGCCCGCCGTAGAGGAGGTCGGGGGTGGTTTCTCCGATGACCTTCGACATATCGTTGACAAAGCGGCCATTGATCATGATGACCGGTCCGAAATTGAAGTCGTCGCGGATGCTTCCGGGTTGATAGTCGATAAGCCGGTGCAGATGCGCGCTGCCGTCGGGCCGAAGGTCGTAATAATCGCCGAAGATGATCGACGCATTCGTATCGTGCAGGCAGGTTGCCATGCGCCGCAGCCCCTCATCGTTGAGCAGAGGAGCGCCGTGGCCGATGAGCAGGAGATGGTCGGCGCCGCAACCGCAGAACCATTTCAGGCTGTCAAGGATTGCCCGCTTCGACCAGAGGCGTGCTCCCTTCAGCATCGTAAGGTCCGCTGGGGCGGCGCCCGTGCCGGAAGGCACCACTGCGGCCGTTGCCGTGATCATTCCGCACTGCCGGAAACCGGCAAGCGTCTGCGGCAAACGGACATTATTGTCCCACGCGATCAGTACCGCTACCGAATGCATGCGGGCGCTCCTTTCCGGCGGGCCGATACAGGTAAATTCGTTTCCTGAAAATATGCCATGTGCAGAAGCCGTAAGTCGAGGATTTTCATCTATCCTACCGTCTCTATGTCGGATCGGTCGGTGAAAATAAATTATCTGTATCCGGCCCGTTCCATTTTATATTTTTTCATCACCCCGATAACCTCAGCCTTGGATTTCCATGAAGCAGAATGAGGAAAAAGTAGTAATTGCCGCGGATCACGCCGGTTATGAGTTGAAGGAGCATGTAAAAGCATACCTTACCCGGATCGGAATCGGCTTTGAAGACATGAGCGCACCGCAGCTGGATCCTTCCGACGACTATCCGGTCTTCGGTTTCAAGGCGGCGAAGGCGATTGCAGACGGCAGCTTCAAGCAGGGGATTCTTATCTGCGGCACCGGTATCGGGATTTCAATCGCAGCGAACCGGTACCGGGGAGTGAGGGCGGCGCTCTGCATCTCACCCGATACGGCACGCATGGCACGCGAGCACAACAATGCGAATGTGCTGGTTTTAGGCGGCCGGACCACCGCGCCCCAAATGGCTGAAAAAATTATCGATGCCTGGCTTGACGGTAATTTCGCGGGCGGACGCCACAGCCGGAGAGTGGATCTGCTCGACAAGCCGCCGGGAGTGTAGTCGCCTCGATCTGCAAGACCTGATAACAGAGCCGTTCGACCCCCTCCATCGACGAGTACGGGAAAGTTGCCCGCCGCTCGAAGCGAGGATCCGACCATGTCAGAAAAAACTTCTCCCAAAAAAAGGGCCTCGTGGGACGAGTACTTCATGCGCATTGCGCTGCAGGCCGCCACCCGTTCCACCTGCGACCGCAAGCACGTCGGCGCGGTGATCGTGCGCGACAAGACGGTGCTTTCCACGGGGTACAACGGCAGCATCCGGGGCATGCCCCACTGCGACGACGTGGGACACATGATGGAAAACGGCCACTGCGTGGCGACCGTCCACGCGGAGGCGAACGCGATCATCCAGGCGGCGCGCAACGGAACCGCGATTGACAAGGCGGATATCTACATCACCGCGTCGCCGTGCTGGAACTGCTTCAAGCTCATCGCCAACAGCGGCATCAGACGAATATTCTACCTCGAGTTCTACCGGGACGAGAAGATCCTGAACGTCGCCCGCGCGGCGGGGATCGAACTCAGGCAGGTGGTGCTGGAGGATGGGGGGTGAGAGAAATTACCAACATGACCGCATTGTGCCGCCGGTGTCGGTTTAATGTCCCCTGTCAGAACAGTACTATCTTTGCGGGTACTGCCGACGTTTCCGTTGCCACTCTGGTAACGTAGACGCCCCTCGGATATGCGGCCAGATCAATAACGGTTCGCGGCGTCATTAATTTTCTGTTGAGCATCATCCTGCCGCCGACGTCCAGGAGTGTTACTGTTGCATTCTTGTAATTGACCGTCTCGACAACGAGCAGTTTCAGCGACCGGAGCGTGTACACATCAAAGAGCGCGGTCTTTTTCGGGATAGGGAGAGGCGGCTCGGGTGTTTCCACGATTGAAAATTCTTCGACAACGGTTCCGTCGGGCCGGATAACGGCAACGGCGGCGCTGTCGGGCCGGACATTGACATATGCATAATGCAGCGACGTTTCGGACGTGATGAGTCCTTTACCCGTATGGTAAACCTGATACAGCGGAGCGCCGCCGCCGCCCAGGGTGAGGTGATGCACGCCGTCAACAGTGCAGTGCGCATAGAAATGATTGTGACCGGAAAAAACTCCGCTCACCCCGTAGCGGAGACAGAGCGGGTGGAGTATTATTTGCACCTGGAAGTTGTTCCCGTGAGCGCCTTCGTCCGAGAACCCGGGTTCGTGTAAAAGGATAAACTTCCATTGCTTATCGGACCATGCCAGATCATTTTCCAGCCACTGGAACTGCTCCGAGCCGGGTGAGTAGTCTGAATACTGATCGATGACCGAGATATGGACGGGGCCGTAGTCGAAAGCGTAATAGAAACCCCCGCGTTCATACGGGTAGGGCCAGTATTTTCTATACACTGTCTCATCGCCCTCGACCTCATGGTTTCCTATGGCGCCGAGTACGGGAATTTTCGAAAGTACCTCCAGGGTGTGGGGGTACGCCCTGTTGAAATACTCCATATCCCAGTACGATTCCCACGAGCTTGCAGTCCAGTCTCCGGTATGCAGAAGAATGGTTTGACGTGATGGGGCGTTGCGTATGGTATGGCATATCCCCGACAATACGCTGTCATGCATTTGGGGATAGGTTCTCGTGTCCCCATAAATGAAAAAGGATGTTGAGTCGGCCGTATCCGGGGGTGCTGAGCGGAATGTGCCGTGATGGATCACCCCGTTCTCGACGACCTGATAGTAATAGAGTCGGTTCGGAGTCAGTTCCGAAAGGGTATGAATATGTTGATGCTCATCGATAGTTTGTCCTGTTTCGGTGGTGAGAACCCTCCCGGTGCTGCAGGCCGGTGTTGTGCCCCAGCGTAGTTGACACGTGGCCGAATTTTCCATTTGCCACAGAACGGTCATCTCGGCGGGACGGTTTGGATAGATGAGGTAGGGGCTTTTTCTCATTCGGCTTTGCTGGGCGGATGAAAGGGAAAGGCCTGCCACTACCGGCAAAACGGCAGCATGCAGTTTCAGGCAGTTGCGGATAAATTGCAGCAATAATTTTTGAAAAGAAAAGGTAGGATACCGCAAAAGACCGTCCCCGTTGCTGAGATTGAAATTCCAGCTTTTTTATCAATATAGTATTACGGCGACTCAATAGTAGTTATTCCGCTAAGGAGCATTTAATGATCGTGCGAAACGCCGGTGGAATTATCATTTTTCCTTTTAATGGTGGTTTGACCGCCTGAGGCTACCTTCCGTCGCTTACGATCGGGATTTTTTGAACCGTTCGGTTTTCGCGCCGATAAATAATGAAATAACGAACAACACGCCTAAACTCACCGTTATCGTTGGTGCGGTAGGAAAGTCAAACTTAAAGGAGACAAGAAGCCCGATCATTGATGCCAGGAAACCGGCAATCCATCCGCAAGTCATTCTCTGTTTTATGGAGTCGAAAAAAATCAAGGCAAATACGGCTGGAATGATAAGGTAACTGAACACGAGCATGACACCGGCGACTGCCACGGATGATGAGACCGCAATTCCAAGGGAAAAATAAAATAAGAAGTCCCAGAGTTTGGATCTGTTCCTATTTCTACTGAAAGTCGCTTCCACGAATTTCTTTCGAAACACCCAGTGAAAAGCCCCGACAAATGCATATATAACGGTCGTTTTAATTATTGTTTTCCATGAGACCACCAGTAT
>JAFGNB010000242.1 GCA_016927235.1 Chitinispirillaceae bacterium | reverse complement strand
GACCGCTACACGGTGAAATTCACCGACAGACCGGGCACGACCGAACCTCCCGTCGTTGACCGTCAGATAGTCCGTAAGATACGGGCCGTCGTCTTCGACCGTGCGCGCAGGCGTGGAACCGTTCTTAAAGAGGTCGAAGCTTCCCGGCAGGACATGCCCTGTCTCGATGAAAAGCAGGCGGTCGAAGTGGCGCGAATGGTGCGGGCGATCAGCCGCAGCTACGGCAGGCCGCAGGATATCGAGTGGGTGATCTCGGGCGGGAGACTCATGATCCTCCAAAGCCGCCCGATCACCACCCTCTCGCGAACCGCCGACACCAGCGATGTGCGACGCATCTGGGACAACGCCAACATCGTCGAGAGTTACGGCGGGGTGACCACCCCGCTCACCTTCTCTTTCGTCCAACACGTCTACACACACGTGTACCAGCATTTCTGCCGGATCATGGGGGTCGAAGAGGAGGTCGTCTCTCAAAACGCAAACTGTTTCAAGATGCTCGGCCTTATCGAGGGACGTATCTACTATAACCTTTACAACTGGTACAAGGTCCTGTCGCTTCTTCCGGGCTATTCGATCAACGCAGCGTTCATGGAGCAGATGATGGGGGTGACCGAGAGGCTCGAGGTTCCACCGTCGGTCGTCCACAGTCGCCGCAACAAGTACCTTCGAGTCTTGCAGCTCATCGCACGCACCATCGCGAACCTGATGGGGCTTCGCGGCCGGATTCGTCGGTTCCACCGGCTGTTCAACGAGATCTTGGCGCCGTGGGAAAAGCATGATTTCCGTGAACTGACCCCTCAGGAGCTTGTCGACGCCTACGGAAGCCTTGAACGATCGCTCCTCGCCCGCTGGCAGCCACCTATTGTCAATGACTTCTTCGCCATGATCTTTTACGGGCTTCTCCGTAATTGCACGAAGAAATGGCACCTCGACAAAACGGAAACACTCCAGAACGATCTTCTATGCGGTGAGGGCGGTATGATCTCCACCGAGCCCGTCAGGAGCATCCAGGCGATCGCCAACGCCGTGTGCGGCGATCCGACCGCACGGGAACTCATACGAGGAGCAACCGACGAGGAGATAGTCGGGAAGGTCGGGCTCGCGGAGGGCACGAAATCAACTGAGAAGCTTTCGTGGCTGTCCGAGCGCATCTCGAACCACCTCGAACGATACGGCGACCGCTGTGTCAACGAGCTCAAGCTCGAAACGATCACCCCCCGTCACGACCCCGTAATCCTGATCCGTCTTCTCCGGTCGTACGTGTTGCGCGGGCAGGTCGACCTCGAAGAAGCCCACAGTCGGGAGAGAGAGGTCAGGCTGAGCGCGGAACAAACGGTTCGCCGCGCCATGAGGTGGCATCCGGTGAGGCGGGCGATTTTTGGGTTTATCCTCCGCATGACTCGCGAAACCGTCAAGAACAGAGAGAACCTGCGTTTCATGAGGACCCGTCTTTTCTCTATAGTCCGGGAGCTCTTCCGCGGTATCGGCTCCCGATTCTATGCTGAGAATATTATCGACGATCCGGGGCACATATTCTATCTCACGCGCCAGGAGATATTCGATTTTATCGAGGGGACATCGGTCTCACCGAATTTGCGCCCACTCATCTCGCAGCGGCTGGCCGCGTTCACAAGCTACGAAAAAACGTCACCCGCCGACAGGTTCAAGAGCTACGGGATGGTATACCACGGAAACTCTTTCACCGGCAGCAGGACCGCCGCCGTGAAGGGCAACGCGTTGCTGAGCGGAACCGGGTGCTGTCCCGGAGTGGTTACAGGCAAGGTACGGGTGGTCATCGATCCCAACGATGCGGGCGATCTCGAAGGGTGTATCATGGTCGCACAACGAACCGACCCAGGATGGGCGTCGCTATTCCCTCTGGTCAATGGCATGGTAATCGAACGCGGCAGCCTGCTTTCGCACTCGGCGATTGTCGCGCGGGAGATGGGGATTCCTGCGATCGTGGGAGTCGCGGGCTGTATGATGATGCTGAAGGATGGTGACATGATTTCTATCGACGGTACCACGGGAAGTGTAACCCGTACCGAAGCCGCCGCCTCTGCAACCGCAAACACGGGGAGCACGAACGATGGGTAAGCCTATCGAAGCGCGTGCGTCATTCAACATTATCCGCTATGCCAACTGCTGGGAGGACGCTGATGTGCTCGTACGGGCCCTTGATGTCGGCCCGGGAGCGTCGATACTTTCGATCGGCTCGGCCGGCGACAACTCTCTTTCCCTGCTGACCCTCGATCCGAAACGCATTGTTGCCGTTGACCTCAACCCGGTGCAGATCGCCTGCGTCGAGATCCGTGTGGCGGCGTTTGCCGAACTTGACCATCCGTCAATGCTTACGTTCCTCGGATTCGATGGGGAAGGAATTGGCGTCTCGATACAGAGGCTGAAATGGTTTGCGGCAATGCGCGAACGGCTTTCCGAGAGATCGCGCGCCTACTGGGACGGCAATCGCGACATCATCGCAAACGGCGTCATACATGCAGGCAAGTTTGAACGCTACTTCCGCATCTTTCGCACGAGGGTTCTTCCTCTGGTGCACGGACGGTCGAAGGTAAGCGGCCTGCTCGAGGAGAAGACCCTGGAAGAAAGGCACATTTTTTACAAAAAGAAGTGGGATTCTCTCCGCTGGAGGCTCATGTTCCGCCTCTTTTTCTCCCGTGTGGTCATGGGACGCGCGGGACGCGATCCGGAGTTTTTCAGGTATGTCGAAGGAAACGTGGCCGAGCGGGTCATGCGGAGAGCTACGTACGCTCTGACTCAGCTGCCGACACACGACAACCCTTACCTTCGCTGCATACTCACCGGTTCATTCGGTACGGCGCTCCCCCACTACGCGCGCCCTGAGCATTTTGACACGATTCGAAGCCGTCTTGACCGTCTCGAAACCCTCTGCGGTACGGCGCAGGAGGCTATCTCCCCGTCGGAGGGACGGTTCGATGCGTTCAACCTTTCAGACATTTTCGAGTACATCGATGAACCGGTTTTCCGGGAGTGCGCCGATGGTCTCCTTGCCGGCGCCAGCGCAGGAGCGCGCCTCGCGTACTGGAACATGCTCGTGCCGAGGCGTGTGTCAACGCTGCTGCCCGATCGCGTCCGTCGACTTGACGAGATCAGCGACAGGCTGCACGGCAACGACCGAGCATTCTTCTACCAGGCGTTCCACGTAGATGAGGTGAAATGATGATCTGGCAGAATGAAGTCACGAGGGCCGCGGCGGTGTCGTTGCTCTTCCTTGTCATTTTCGCGGCGGCGGAGATCTGGCGCCGGGGCGGCAATCCGGAGACGGAAAAAACGCGAAAGCTCGTGCACTTTGCCTCCGGGGCCGTCTGCCTGAGCTTTGCGTACCTGTTCCGCTCACAATGGACCGTCCTGGCTCTCTGCACGGCCTTCGTGGGTATCATGATTGTCAGTAAGCGTTTCGGTCTCCTGCAGTCGGTCCACGGTATCAAACGCACGTCGAGCGGTGGGATCTACTACCCGATGGCGATCTACTTCACGTTCTTCATCGCGTGTATTTACGACCGGCCGCACTTTTACCTGATCGCCATTCTGGTTCTGGCCCTGTCCGACTCGCTCGCCGCGCTCATCGGCGGCCGCTACGGCTTCAAAGTCTATCGTGTCGAAGAGGACTTCAAGAGTCTGGAGGGATCGGTTGTCTTCTTCCTGGTGACATTCATAGTGGTCCACGTCGGGCTCCTTCTCCTCACGCCGATCGGCCGGCTCGAATCGCTTCTGGCCGCGGCGTATCTCTCCCTTCTCGTGACCGCTTTCGAGTCGATCTCTCTAGGCGGCGCCGACAATATCTTCATACCGATCGGCACGATCGCCGTGCTGATTCGAACCGCTGAGATGCCCGCCGAAACCATGGCCGTGCGCATCGGTATAGTCATTGCCCTCTTTGTCGCCGTCCATTGCATATCGCGACGCACGGGCCACCTCGGCCTTACCGCCGTCATCGCTATCGCCATGGTAGGTTACGCGGCCTATGCTCTAGCCGGGCAGGCATGGGTGATCCCCATCCTTGTCGGTACCTTCCTCTTCATCTACCTCGATATCTTCGTCGAGCCCCGGACAGCAGACACAAACGATATCAAGTTCCACATACGGCCAACGTTCTACGTGTTGTGCGTTTCTTTCACCTGGATCCTGATCGCGCTCCTTGCGCCCGGCTCGACCTATGTGTTCTTCGTGCCCTACGTTGCAAACTTGACAGCCTCACTTGGCATCTTTTGGCAGCGGCGCTCCCGTATTACCGACCGGCCTTACCACCAGAAGCTCCCCCAGTGGATCCGACACGCCCCGCTCCCGCTTCGTGCACTCATTCTGAGCCTGCTCCTGGCAATGCCGACAGCGCTTCTCGATCGGCGCATTACCGTATGCTTCGCCTTCCCCCTCACGATTCTCTGCACTATGGGAATTGAGTCTACCTACTGGAGGATCGAATGCGCAAAACGGGGCAAATGGAGCAACACGATGTTCCTTCGCATGACAGCAGCGTTGTCGATGGCGTGGACCTTTGCCGCTACGGTCGTTTCAGCATGGTACTATCGTCTCGATCATCCCATTTGCCGATGGATAGCACAATGCCTGCAGTAGAATCGTTCGAGAGAGACGATCCGCATATCGAGGAGTTTCGTGCATTCACGGCGAGCCACTATGCCGGTGATCCATTCTACAGGGGAAGCGAAGACCCGGCCCTCTGTCCCTGCAAGACACGCTGCTTTCTCTGCCGGGAGGGCGACTGCACCGTGGGACGTGCTGCGGCGATTGTCAACCCTGATCTCACGTTCCGTGGTGCGCCCGCAGGATGCACAGGTTTCTTCGAGTGTGTCGATGACCCCGTGGCGGTGGGAGAGCTGCTCGCGACGGCAGGTGCATTCCTGCGCGACTGCGGATGCCGGTGGAATATCGGCCCTCTCAATGGAAGCACATGGTATGCCTACCGCGCAACGGAACCATCCGGAAACCCGCCCTTCTTTCTTGACAACTACCACAAACCATGGTATGCATCGCTTTTCCGCTCCGCCGGGTTCGATACAATTGCGACATACTCTTCAACGCGTATCGCCTTGGACGGCAAGAGCGAAAGCAGGGTAGAACGACTCGCCAAACGGTTCGACCAACGCGGCATTATCGAACGCACCATCGATCCGGTTGCGTTCGACGATGAGGTCGCACGGATCCACGCATTGTGTCTGGAATCATTTGCCGGCAACTTCCTCTACACGCCCGCTACCGTCGAGGAGGTGATCGGGATGTACCGGAAGGTACAGCCCTACGTTGATCCGACCTTCGTGAGGCTGTGCGAGGACATCCGGGGAGAGCTCCTTGCCTTCGTGTTCTGCCTTCCCGACCTCTACAACCGTACTGAGAAGACACTTGTGATCAAGACGGTCGCCGTAAAGCCAGGCGGGAGCGCCCGCGGGCTCGGTGCGTTTCTGGTGGAAAAAATCCATTCCCTCGCGCGACAGGCAGGTTTCCGGTTCATTATCCATGCGCTTATGCACGACAGCAACCAGTCGATGCTCATTGCGAACGAAGGCAGTCAGCTCTACCACCGGTACTCACTTTTTGCAAAGGCACTCGTGTGAACGCCAATATTGCCGCGATTCTGCAGTATCAGGCCGATATACTAGGTCCGAAAACGGCAATCGTGCACGGAACGCGGAGTGTCACGTTTTCAATTCTAGCCAAGCGGGCGGCAGAGATCGGGCAGGTTTTTCGCGAGCACGGCATTCAGCCCGGTGACCGCGTGCTCTTCTTCGTGCCCATGACAATAGCTCTCTATGAGTTCCTGCTCGGGTGCTGGCATTGCGGCGCCGTAGCCGTCTTCATGGATGCATGGGCGGGGAAGGAAAGACTCGCACACGCGGCTGAGTTGGCCGACTGCCGCGGCTTTGTGGGTGTGCCCGTTGCTCACTTCTTCCGCGTTTTCTCGCGCCCCATCCGCCGGATACCCGTTTCGTTTTGGGCAGGGAGGAGCGCGGTTCGTCCCCGCAAAGCGCCGTCTACAGCCGTTGCAACGACAGGCCCTGACGACACCGCGCTCCTCACGTTCACCACAGGAAGTACAGGTACACCGAAAGCGGCGAACCGAACCCATGGCTATCTCAGGGCTCAGCACAAGGTGCTCAACGATCACTTCTCGCCGAGCCCTGATGACATCGGCCTAGTGACGCTACCGATTTTCGTGCTCACCAACCTCGCTTCAGGCATAACGAGTATCATCCCGCGTTTCAACCCCGCACATCCGGAGCGGATCGTTCCAAAGCGTTTGCTGGATGATATAGACCGTTGCGGAGTGACCACGGCCAGCGGCTCGCCCATCATCTTCGAACGACTGGCTGATCACTGCCTCCTGACCGGCCGCAAGGCACCGACCCTTCGCCGCCTCTTCGTAGGCGGAGCGCCGGTTTTCCCGCGCGCCGTGGAAAAATTCGTCACCGCCTTTCCCAATGCGACCACCGAAATTGTCTACGGCTCCACCGAAGCCGAGCCGATCAGCGCGATTACCGCACCCGCACTGCTGGAGAGAAGCGCCGCGCCGCAGCGGCTCGGTCTTCCGGCGGGCACTCCCGTAAGCGCGGCAACGGTACGGGTGCTTCGTATCACCGATGGCCCCATTGAGGCGCCCGATATGGCTGCCCTGGACGCACTGACTCTTTCAGCCGGCACCGTAGGTGAGATCTGCGTATCGGGCCAGCACGTACTGAGGGAGTACTATCGTAACGATAAAGCGCAGCGGCGGAACAAGATCATTATCGGCACGACAGTGTGGCATCGCACCGGTGATGCCGGGTATCTCGACGAAAGCGGATCGCTCTACCTGATGGGACGGGTGAAGAACCGGTTTGAGCTTGACGGGAGCGAGCACTACGTGTTTCCCATAGAGGAGCGGTTGTGCGGATTGCCCGGGGTGCGCATGGCCACCGTTCAGGTGATGGACGATAACCTTACGCTGTTTGTGGAGTCGAGGCGGGGCTCGACAGGCCCCACCGATGCGCAACTCGCGGCCGTCCTGCAGGACCTGCATCTACCGACGGATGCACACGTGGTGAGAGGAGCACTTTCGCGCGATCCCAGGCACAACTCAAAAATCGACTACGATAGACTCCGCGCCCGTTTCATCGCCGTACAACAGATTCAAAAGAGATGATGTGAACATCCAACCGTCTCGCGCCGCCGCATTTTCTGCGCCTCCGCGTTAAAAAACTTTTTCCTCTTTTCCCCCACCCCCCACCCTCGCGGCTTGAAACGAACCCCGTTTCAAGGTATTTTTTACAATACTCCGGTTGAATATGCTTATCATGGGATGTTCCCGGAGGCCGATACCGTACAATTCAGCGCCGGGCCTCCTGCATGATCCTGTACCGCTACATCGTCCGCGAACTCATCGCGCCCTTTCTCTCCTCGATGAGCATTATCGTATTTCTCTTCGTGATGCAGCAGGCGGTGTTGCTGCTCGAACGTATTATCTCAAAAGGGCTTGAACTGGCGGTCGTTCTCGAGGTCTTCGTCATTGAAATGGCCTGGATGATTACACTTGCCATTCCGATGGCGATTCTTATCGCGACGCTTACGACCTTCGGACGGATGGCGGGTGATAACGAGATCACGTCGATCAAGGCGTCGGGTCAGAGCCTCTGGCCGCTTCTCACGCCGGTATTCGCCGTGGCGGCGGTGCTCTGCGTGCTCAATATTTATTTCAACGATCTGATTCTGCCTGAGGCCAACCACCGCGCGGCCAACCTGCTTTCCGACATCTCACGCAAAAAACCGACGGCGTTCATCGAACCCAAGGTGCTCATCACCGACTTTCCCGG
>JAFGNB010000241.1 GCA_016927235.1 Chitinispirillaceae bacterium | reverse complement strand
CTTACATTTTCACTTTCTTGTCATCGTAACGCCATATTTTTTAAATTAGTTACAGATTTTCAGGTCTCGTTTCTGGGATAAGTCCAGGTACTTTTAGATGACAAGCATAAGATAGACGACGGTAATGTTCGTGTCAAATGAAAAAAGGAATTTTTTATTCTCCCTCCTCAAACAGATCTTGAAAGCCGTTTCAATATAGCTGGGGTTGTTTAGGAAGGTTGGTTGCGCAGCCGCCACTATCAGGCAAAGAGGAGCTTGCCGCTGCAGCAGTCTGATGGTAATGGAACTGAGTTTAATCCCACCTACAACCAATTATTTAAATGGTTATGATTCTCACGATATTTCCAGGTGTGCAAGCGATCCTTTTACATAGCATCGGGATCGGGGTCGGCATCGGCCTCGGTATCGTTCCTTTTCGTCGTGTAATCCATCGAATCTTCATGAATGCAGTATCCCCGTTTTCCGAGCCTTGTCAGCATTACCACGACCTGGTCCAGAATAATTTTCGCTCGCACATTTTCCTCAGCGGACATCGTTCCGCACAATTGCAGGACATCCTGCACGGCACTGCATTCCAGAGCCGATCCGCGTGCGATCTCGAAGTAACGCCGGCGGTCGCCGTCCGTTGCCTTTCCGTTACCTTCCGCTGTCTGAATCCCATTAGCGTAATTATCTTTCGATGCCGATTCCGATGCCGACCCCGTCCCCGACCTGCCATCTGATTTTAAATAATTGAAAATCGCGCGACTGTCATCGGGGGATCGATGAAGCTTCACCTGCCCCCCTTCTCCCCCGTTGCCTCCCCGTAAAAAAGTATATATATTGCTAGGAGCTTCATATTTTTCGAACGCCATTTACTCAATCATCGGGAGGACGTATGAAAAGGATCGTTTTTCTGCTGGCGCTGGCGCTTGTGTGGGGATGTCAGGACCGGCCGTTCGGGCCTGTTGAGCAGGTACCGGACGACGGCGCATCGTACGGGAGTTCCGCGGTTACCATTCCCGGTATGGGAGGGCTTGCGAAGGCGGCCCGGGGAGCAGTCTACAAATTCGTGCTCACCATAACCGGCCGCGATATGGATCCGATGACATTTGCGTTTCCTCTGGGCGAGAGAGACACGATGGTCATGATTGAAACTATTCCTGCGGGACCTTCAAGGCTGTTCACGGGCGTTCTCCACGCTCCTGAGGGCCCGACGCACGAGGGATCGGCCGTGGCGGAGATTCTGCCGGGGAAAGTCGCTTATGTGAAGCTGTTTCTCAGGAAAGCCGGTTCGGCACGGGTCGATGTGATTATCGAAGGGATCAACGATGAGCAGCCGGATACGGGCGGGTGTTTCGAAATTTCCGGTGAAATCGAAAATCTGTCATTGGACGGTTTTATGATGAAAGTGCTGGAGAAGAACGATTCGCAACTGTGGGCCTATGTTTTCCGGGGTACGGAATTGGCGGGTAAATTCTGGGGCACGTTTTCCGAGGGTATGATGTTCAGCGGAACCATTGCCATGCCTGTTATCAACATGGATGCCGCCATGTTCAAAGGCGGATTTGTTAATGATTTTACCGCTTTCAAGGGCGAAGTTTATTCCATGGTCGATACCACGAAGCGGATAGGGATCATGTATGGAAACCGCACTTCCTGCGACCCGGTCGAGCCCCCTCCTCATGAATGTATTGTCGACACCATGGGAAGCCCTTCAAGTTGCAAGGATGCGGTCACGTGGGTGAAGTATGCAACCGAAGAGTGTCAACAAAACGGACTTTCGCTGGGAAACTACTCTTTTCTGGAGCCCTGCGATACCAAAGACGAAAAGACATTCAGTTACATCTGCTACGAGTGCTGCAGATAGAAAAGGAATAATTTATTCTCACTCCTCAACCCGACCTCGGACGCCGCTTCAATATGGCTGTGGGAGTTCGGGAAGGAGGAGATCAGGAGCTGCTCCTTTCGTGCGAAAACGAGCTTGCCGCTTCAACGCGTGGGTGGTAATGAAACCTCGTTATCATTCACCTCCAACCTGGCTTCCGTAAGGATCTTTCCGATATAATTTTTTCAATTTAATTTTTTCTTTTTTTTATTGCCTTTTTTAAGTAATTGAATATTATACGGCTGTCGTCGAGTTTGCCGAATTCCCGTGAAGTTATTAAGGCCAATGAGTCGTCGGGGTAACTGTAACTTAGATAGAATAGATTGTGTCCGCCTTGGTTGGGAAAATGTAAAAAACAGCGCCTGCCTTTACTAATAAATATCGGGTTGTTGCCGGATGATTCCGGCCATGCTTCTCTTATTTTTTGCCAATCTGCAAGCGGCTCTCCCATTCCTGCGAACTTCCATGTTCCTCCAGAATTACTCACCCGGACAAAATAAATGTATTTTCCCTTCGCACGAATCGGTATTTGCCAGACGCCACATGGAGCAATTACTGATTGAACAGGTACTGTATCGGGCAATTTTAATAAAGACTCTTTAACTAATATATACTCCTCATACGGCACTCCAATCTCAATATCGGATATTGTAATTGAACTATCGAATTTGAATGTTTTTTGCGCTGTGTTGAAAGATAGTATACCTATCGTGTCTTTTTTATAATCATTCATTATTCTCTGCACCCCCTCCGGTATCTCCTGTGCATAAACTGCACCCGCCAGCAGCACCCCTATAAATATCACTTTCTTCATACGGTCTCCTGAAACCGGCTTGAGTCTGGAAACTTAATTTTACCATCATAGTATTGCCGGGTAAATGAATCGGCCCTTGTTTCGGCGAAATGCCTTTCAATACGGAAGAAAATACCGAGTATGAACTTCGATAAATAGTATTCCGATGAAGCGGGCAGGGGGGAACGTTATACCGGCGCCGCTGAAATCACCCGGGCCACCCGCTCCTTCTGTTCAAAATCCTTACGCCCTTGAAGTATATTCTTCAGTTATCGCATTGTCCGTTTGTATCCGATTCAGGGGCTTACCGCATGAAGAAAAACCGTAAAAACCCGCATCTTCCTTCCTCCCGGGACTGGCGTACGACCGACGAGGACGAACGTAACCGGCGCCGCATTCGCGCGCAGGAGGAGAAATTCACCATCCGCAATCTGCGGCCTGACCGGCCCGTTTTCTCCAATTTTCAGATAGCGTCAGGTTCTGGAATGGGCTATACCGTTGAAATCCGCGACCTCGCCGGGCGGAATTTCTCCTGTACCTGCACCGACTTCCTGAAAAACGGGCTGGGTACCTGCAAGCACGTGGAATCGGTTCTCCTGCACCTCGAGACCGCCCACCCCCGTTTGTACAGGACCGCGACGAAACAGGGCTCGAACTTGATCGAGATCGCGCTTAACGACAAGGGTGATGGTCTTCGACTTGAAAAAAAAGGAGCATTGCTTCCGGCATCGATTAAAAACCTGTTCGATCGCAACGGAACGACAACTGCGGAGCCTGAGGAAGTGATCGCGCGGCTGCGATCACTTACCCGCAAGGATCTGCGGATTTCGCAGGAGATCGACCCCTGGCTTTCACGCCGGGCGCTTGCCGCCGAACGGAAAAGGCTCCGACACGAATACGAGCAGAAAGTACACAGCGGCGAATATCCCCCGCATGAGACGAAATTCCCGCTGTATCCGTATCAACGGCAGGGCATGCTGCATCTGGCGTTTACCGAGCGCGCGTTGCTCGCGGATGAAATGGGACTGGGCAAAACCATTCAGGCGATCGCGGCCTGCACGCTGCTGCACCGGCTCGGCACCGCGAAACGCACACTCATCGTAACGCCCGCATCACTCAAGACCGAGTGGGAGGAGCAGATCGGCAGATTCTCCACGCTTCCGCTCAGGATAGTCTACGGCAGCCGCCGGCAAAGGCTCGCGGCCTACGCCGATCCTCCTTTCTTTACCATTGTCAATTACGAACAGGTGCGGACCGACGCGCTCGACATCAACCGCATCCTCCGTCCCGACATTGTGACGCTCGACGAGGCGCAGCGGATAAAAAACTGGAATACGGGCACCGCCCAGGCCGTCAAGCGGCTCAAGAGCCGCTACGCCTTTGTGTTGACCGGAACTCCCGTGGAAAACCGCATCGACGAGTTGTATTCCATCGTCGAATTCCTCGATCCCACGATTTTCGGTCCGCTCTTCCGCTTCAACCGCGACTATTATGTCCTTGATGAAAAGGGCAGGCCGGCGGAGTACAAGAATCTCGACCGGATGCATGAAAAGCTCACAACCGTCATGTTGCGGCGCCGGAAGGCGGATGTCGAAACCGAACTGCCCGCGCGCAGCGACCACAACCGTTTCGTGGCCATGACGCCTTCCCAGGCGGGAGCGTACGAGGAGCATTCGGCCGCCGTGGCGCGGCTCGTCGCGATGGCGAAACGGCGTCCGCTCACGCCGCAGGAGCAGGACAAGCTCATGCGCGAGCTCGCCATGATGCGGATGCTGTGCGACGCCGTGTACATTCTCGACCAATCCGATACGAAAAGCCTTAAAATTGACGAATTGGAGATGATCCTCGACCAGGCGCTCGCGAATCCCGAAGTCAAGATCGTGCTGTTCTCCGAATGGGTGCGGATGCTCGAGCTGGTAAAAATGTTGTGCGAGCGGAAAAAAATCGGTTACGCCTGGCATACCGGTACGGTTCCGCAGCGGCGGCGGCGGGCGGAAATAAACCTGTTTAAGAGCGACACGTCGTGCCGCGTTTTTATCTCTTCGGATTCCGGCGGCGTGGGGCTTAATTTGCAGAATGCAAGCATGGTGATCAACTGCGACCTCCCCTGGAATCCGGCCCGGCTCGAACAACGGATCGCCCGCGTCTGGCGTAAACACCAGAAAAACGGCGTCACGGTGATCAACCTCGTCACGGAAAACTCCATCGAGCATCGCAT
>JAFGNB010000240.1 GCA_016927235.1 Chitinispirillaceae bacterium | reverse complement strand
CGGCGATACCTGGCTCTTCTGCAGCGGTAAAGAACAGGCGGTGCACGCCGCGCTGCGCGGCCCCGTGGCGGGATGGATGCACCATACTCCCGGAACGGCCGTTGAACGGTTGCTTATTGCAGCTCCCGCAACGATGCTGATCGACTCGAGCCGGGCTGAAGGACGGCGTCGGCTCGGCGACATCGATACTTTCACCATGATACATCCGCTCTATTGTTGCACCTGTACATTCGTTCCCGGAAAACACCGCAACGAGCTTGTCGTCGCCTACGGACAATCGCGGCTGGTGATCGACCGTAACGGTTTGACGGCGATCGTCGAAGCTCCTGGCCGAGCCCGGCGACAACGCATGGGGGTTCCGGCGCAAGCGATCATGAAGAACGGCCGGTTCACCCTCCGTCCTTTCGACTGAGACGGATCGTTCGACGGTCCGATTTTAAAAAATCGTTGTTTCCGTTGAAAACACTTGCATCCGGCGCTTCCGCTTTTTATTTCTATCCCGGTGAACCGCCCCCAGGTTCACGCTGGATACACAGTACTCCAGGAATGGAATACTTCGAAGAAAGTAAGGGTAAGTATCACCGGCCGGGTGGAAAAGATGGTCGTAACCGAAAGCGCACTCCATTCGTGGCGTATCATTACGTTGCGCGGAAAATTCCTTGTAAGGAACATCGCAACGATTCGCCCCTATTTCGAACAGGCTGAAAAAGAGCCGCTCCCGAAAGTTGCGATCGATATGAGCGGGGTTTCGCAACTCGATTCGAGCGCCGTCACCATACTTGTCAATTTCCAGCGGAGGATCGTTCAGAAAGACGGGTTGCTCGTGCTTTTCGGGATGCCGAATGATATCGCGGAAATTTTTTCGATTGTCGGTATCGACAAGATGTTCCGTATCTGTTCCGGCCGCAGGGATTTCGAGGCGCTGTATGGTACGACGGAAAAATAAACATGCCGCGGGAGGTTGGGGCCGGCTGCTGTTGTTGCTGACGGCTGCATCGTGTGCGGGAATCGTGTCGTGTCGACGGGCGGGAATTACTGCGGCGTCTTTCGAACGATGGTTTGTCGGAGCAGACGGCGGTTGCTCCCGGGAACTGCTTCATGCAACCGCCCCAGACGTCGACTCGGTCGTCGGCGCCCTACGACGGAAAAGCCCGTCGGGAACGCGGCATGTTATTCTGCATGACACCGCCGGCCATGACTATACCGTCGGTTTCAGGACACCCGCATCCATCCGGTATGACACCGCCTATCCCTGCGTAATCTACCTTCACGGAGGGACCGGCTGCATGCGGACGGACAAGGGAGACAGCGCGTTTTTAATGCTTGACATGCTCAGCGACAGCATGGAGCTTTTTCTGGCGAGTCCTTCGGCGAACCGGCAGACGCCGTGGTGGAGTCCGGTGGGGCTCTCACGGATTCTACAGACGCTGCGATACATGACCGTGCATTATCCGATTAACCGGGAAAAGGTCTTTTGCGCCGGCGTTTCCGACGGCGCGACCGGATGCTGGGCCGCGGCAAACACCATCGCAGCGCCGTTTGCCGGTTTTATCGCCGTATCGGGATTCGGTGGAATACTGCCGGAAACAGGTTGCGAATTGCATCCTGAGAACCTGATGCAGCGGCCCATTTATAATGTCAATGCCGGGAACGACCGCCTCTACCCGATAGCGACAGTCAATCGGTTCCTGGATGCAATGGAACGGGCCGGCGTGAGGGTCGGAAGAAAGATTTATCCGGACGAGGAACACGGATTCGATTACCGGTTGAAGGAGGCGGGTACACTCTGCGCACTCATACGCGAATGGTCGCTTCCCCGGTACGACCATGTTCACTGGAACGCTTCTTCCGCATACCCTGCAACTATCGACCACTGCATTGCAGCGGATAGGGCTGAGGGGGCGATGTCGTATACTATCCATGGATTCTGCCGAAACGATACTTTTTTTCTTCGCACTTCTGGACTTAGCCGGTTACGAATGTATTTTGAGGCGGGTGATCACTGTATGCAGAAGGCTGTCGTTACCCTAAACGATCACAAGCGTCGTCGATACAAGCCGGTATCGTCAACCCTTGAAATGAAGTTAATTCTGATGAAACAGCGTTGTTTTCCCGTTAGTGCCGACGGACTGTTTTTTTCAATTTCATTATAGGAGGACCGTGTATAATGGCTCGTCTTATTACATTGTTGGCCGATGGTTTCGAAGAGGTTGAAGCGATTACCGTCATTGATCTTCTCAGACGCGCCGGCATTACGGTAACCGTCGTTGGCCTGAAGAAGCAGGACGTCGGCGGCGCCCACGGCATCGTCGTTCAGGCTGATACCACCCTGAAGCATCTGCCGCCGTCGTACGACGGCATCGTCCTGCCGGGCGGCGCTGAAGGGACAAAAAATCTGATCGAATCGTCGAAGGTTGTCGGACTGGTCATGGATGCCTTTAATAAAGGGCTTCTGTGCGCCGCAATCTGTGCCGCACCCTCTGTTTTCGGGAAGGCGGGGATTCTTCAGAATATACGCGCGACCTGTTATCCGGGATATGAAGAGCAGCTGAGGGGAGCCCGGTATATCGAAGCTGCGGTAGTGCGTGACAAAAATGTGGTCACCAGCCGGGGTGTGGGAACGGCCATCGCTTTCGCACTGGAGCTGATCTCTCTGGCGGCCGATGAAGCGACATCCAAAAGGGTCGGCGCGCAAATACTTTACTTTTAATGAAAACGGGTCGTATGCTTATGCCGTCGCGTCTTGTTGTGATTGCACTCTGCCTGTACGGATGTTCCCATGCCGGGTTCGTCGATGATACGCTCGCGGTACGGTATATTCTCGACAGCAACGGCCGCACCGGGGTGGGAGTGATGCGCGTCGTTGACACGGTCGACCATCGTGTCACGGACCTGTTTCTCGCTCGGCAGGGGCTTATGACGCTTCCCGATACCGTCGGCGCGCTTGACGGGCTGGTTACCCTTAACCTTGACCGCAACGAGTTGTCGGCGCTTCCCGAGCGGATCGGTTCGCTGAAGCGCCTCAAGGTCCTCAAGGCTTCGTATAATAAGCTTGCTGCGCTGCCGGTCGCCGCATTGCAGTGCTCCCTGCTTGTCTGTGTTGAAGTCGACCATAACGACATCACGGTACTTCCGGCACCGCTTTCCGGGTGGCGTAACCTTCAGATACTCTCGGTGCAATCAAACCGGTTGCACGACCTTACCGCCGAGCTCAACGGACTCCGCGGGCTGAAATTCCTTTACGTAGGGAAAAATGAGATCGGAGCCGTCGACGAGCGGATCGACAGCCTTGTCGAGCTTGAGGTGCTCTCGCTCAACAACAACAATCTTTCCGGTTATCCGGCGGGGCTCTGCGGGTTTTCAAAACTGCGGAAGCTGGATCTCACCGCCAACAAGCTTCTTTCGCTTCCCGAAGAGATCGGCGATCTTGCCGCGCTCACCGACCTGTATCTCAGCGGCAACAGACTTGCCGGTCTTCCGTCCACAATCGGACAGTGTACACAGCTCCAGTGGCTCTATTGCGACAATAATCAGTTGACGCGTATTCCCGAAGATCTGTGCTCCCTTGCGAAATTACAGTGGCTCTCCTTTTCGGGGAACCGGCTTACGGAACTGCCGGAGCGGATCGGAAAGCTCAAGAATCTGGCGGTGTTGTCCTTATCCCATAATAACCTTTCGGCGCTTCCCGAAAGTATCGCACAGCTGAAGAACCTTCGTATGTTGTTTTTAAACGGCAATGCCCTTATCGATCTTCCCAAAGCGATCACCGATCTGCGTGAGCTGGATTTCAAGCGGGGCGGCGAAAGGTACGGAAACCTTCACCTCGCCGACAACCGGCTCTGCGACCTGCCCGACAGGGTGGCCGACTGGGCAGACAGGTACTGCCCCGACTGGCGCGAAAGCCAGCAGTGCGGGAAGTGAGAAGACGAACCGGCATCGGGTGGTTCATCGGCGGAAATTCCTTATTTTCCATAAACGGCGATCAGGGTGGCGTAGTGACGGCATTATTTACATCCGTGGTTGCGGTAAGGTACAGGCGATAACCCGTTGATAAAAACCGGTTGAAAAACGGAGAAGACGAATACCGGCAGCAGCTTCAGGCATGACGGGACGCAGTACACGGCTCCCGCGATCAAGCATCCCTTCGAATACACGGAAATCAGCGCCGTCGAGCAGGATGCAGTCGATCGTTACGGAGGAGCGGCGGGGCACCGAAACGGTCAGGGTGAGGGGGTGGCCGGGCATGCCGGCAGGGAGTGCGGAGAAAGAATATCCGTCGGTTTCCCATGCTGGTGCCCGTATCCCGCCCGTTATTTTTTTATAAACGCAGAATTCTCGTGGCTCGCCGACGACATACAACGTGCCGTCGGCGGTGTCGACCGCGATTCCTTCCGGCTTGTTCATTTCGAGTGACAGCGTCGAAAGGGATTCGCCGGCCGGACCGTACCCTTCCAGCCTGCGCTGTTCCTGGTTGACGATTATGAAATTACCGTCATTGAGGGCGAAGATGTCCGCCGCGTCGCCGCTTTTGCTCTCGATGTTGAAGGGATCGTTCGCGTAGGAGGTCAGGAAGCTCCCGGTGTCGTCGAGCGTGATCCTGTACAGCCGGGGAGGGTCGATTTCCTTGACCGCGTAAAGCGTATTATTCGCCGGGCGAAAGCTTACCCCTTCGAGTCCCGTGTTGGCCCAATTGTTCGCAAAATTGAGCGCCGCGGCAGCGGACCAGTCGAGAGAACCGGCACCTGTTTTTGGAATTGTCACCCGGAGGATGTTGGACCCGCCCTCTTCGGCGACGAAGAACAGGTCGTCGCGGTAATGGCCGATGCCCTCGAGGTCGGTGACCCCGGAGGTGGGGAGGGTGCGTACGACGCTCCCCGTTGCGGTCAATTCGTATACATTCGCATTGCCGTTATCCACGGCAAAGAGGGCGTTGCCTGGCTGGCGCAATGCGATGCCGGAAAAACTCGATGCCGTCACGCCGGCGACCGATGTAACGGAGAGTGTCCTTTGGTAACTGGAAAGCGCGGCCGCTATCGACTCCGCATCAGCGGCGTTAACCATGCTGAGGATGTCGGTCAACGCGACAATGTACGGGAGCATGCGATGAACCATAGTCATATCCTTTGGCGTGGGACTAAAAAATAATTCACCTTCGATAGAATAAAAAATATCGGTTTTTTACGTTGCTTTCTCGCCTCACCCCAACTCCCCCGGCCCCTCTTCCCCTCTCCGCCAGCGGAGAGGGGAAGAGGGGTATCCTCACGCATAGCGGGACGGGAACGGGGTGATGGTGAAAGGCGCGAGGTGCGGAAAAAATAAACTTTTTATCGAACCGAAGTAGCGCCATAGGCGCGTTAGAGAATATATATTGAACGAAGTGATTTCTTATTATGAGGGGAAGCCGGTAAATAACACGGCCCTCTTTAATGCGGTGCCTCCGTGAAGTTGGATTCATATCGATTGTTTCGTTCCGTTTTCAGGAGACGCCACCTTACGGCAAGTTCTGCATCTTTTTCAGGAGCGTGGTATGGAGTGTAAAAAAGCGGCCAACATCAGCCGATGCAACTGTTCGTATAACCCCTGTCAGCGTAAAGGGTACTGTTGTGACTGTATCAGTTATCACCTCCGGAGTCGTGAGCTGCCGGCATGCGTTTTTCCGGAGAGCGCCGAACGAACCTACGATCGATCCTTTGAACACTTCGCGAGACTCGTTGCGGAGGGAGGAGTCTGAGTGATTGTTTGACGTGCGCTTACCATGGGCTTCAGCCTTATGCCGTTTTATTTGTTATCGATAGGGGGTGGGGCGAGCGCGCCGTTTCTTTCTTTCTCTCCTGCCGATCAGTCCACAACCATCTTGCGCTCTCCCGCTGCACCCACCATTTTTAAGCATTGGATAATTCGGCAATGAAACGAACCCCCCTCTACAACAAGCATCTTGCTCTCAATGCAAAAATAGCTTCGTTCGGCGGTTATGAGATGCCGATCCAGTATAAAAGCATCGTTTTCGAGCACAATGCCACCCGGCAGGCCGCATCGATTTTCGATACCTGCCACATGGGTGAATTCTCTTTTTGTGGCCCGAATGCGCTCGGGGATCTGGAGCGGGTTCTTTCCAGCCCGGTCGGATCGATGAAAATCGGGCAATGCCGCTATGGATTTATCTGCAATGAGGCGGGAGGCGTCATCGACGATCAGATCCTCTACCGGATGGGGGAAAATGAATTTTTCATGGTGGTGAACGCCTCGACCGAATCGAATGACTTCCACTGGATCAGCGACCATCTTTCGCGCGATACGATTACAGAGAACCTTTCTGCACAAACGGCGAAGATCGACCTTCAGGGCCCCGCCTCTCCGAAGATCTGCGCAAAGCTTATGGAAGAGCCAATTGGTAAGATACCATATTACCATTTCACGCATAACCGGTACCGGGGGGAGAGAGTTCTGCTTAGCCGCACCGGTTATACCGGCGAGATCGGATTCGAGTTTTACTCCACGCCGGAGCTTGCATTGAAGTTCTGGGATGATTGCCTCGCTGCAGGGGCTGTTCCCGCGGGCCTCGGGGCACGCGACACGCTGCGTCTTGAGATGGGATACCCCCTTTACGGCCATGAGCTTGACGAGGCGACCAATGCCGCATGGAGCGGCTTTACACGAGCGCTGGGTGAAAAAGCGTTTATCGGCTCCGGAGCGATTCGCGCTGAAGGCGGAAGAGCGTACCGGTTGTGCGGCCTCTTAATAGACGGTCGACGCACCGCCCACTCCGGCAATGTAATCACCACTCCGGCGGGTGAGGAGGTCGGCAGGATTACCAGCGGCAGTTTTTCGCCGTCCCTCGGGCACGCGATTGCTCTCGGATATCTGCGGGACGGGTATCAGCAGGTGGGCGCCGTTGTTTCCATAACCACCGACCGGGGCGCCCTTCAGGCGACGATTAGCGAGACGCCGTTGTATCGCAAGGCAAGCGGCAGGGCGGATATAGAGAATTATTTGTAAATATCCCCCCTTCCAACCCTCCTCCCCCGGGGGAGGCATGGGAGGGGGAAGGGCGGTTGGCAATGAAGCAGCATAGTATTGAAATTGAATAATTGATGAATGACCGACACAAGGAGCATCATTATGGTAAAAGACGACCGTAAATACTCGAAAACCCACGAATGGGTCCTGCGCAGCGGCGACACCGCCGTGGTCGGCATCACCGACCACGCACAGGATGCGCTCGGCGACATCACCTTCGTCGAACTCCCGAAAACAGGCACCGTACTTACGCAGGGAAAGGAGTGCGGCGTCATCGAATCGGTCAAGGCGGCGAGCGACCTCTACTCGCCGGCAAGCGGAACGGTGACTGAAGTCAACGGCGGTCTTGAAACCGCCCCGGAGGCGATCAACGCCGACCCTTACGGAAACGGGTGGTTGTTCAAATTGTCGGGACTTAATGAAACGGAATTCGACCGTCTCATGGACGCCGCAGCCTACGGCGCCTTTCTGGAGAGTGAGGCGTGAGCTACATCGCACACACCGAACGGGAGCGCGAGGCCATGCTGCGGCGATGCGGCGTGACGTCGATGCGGGAGCTTTTTTCAGACATTCCGGAGAACCTGGCTCCCGCATCCTTCAATCTTCCCGTCGGTAAATCCGAATTCGAGGTCATGTCTTTTTTCGAGCAGCTGGCGGAGCGCAACTATGCCCATCTTACCAACTTCGTCGGTGGCGGTTTCTACGACCACTTCATCCCGGCGGCCGTCGATGCGCTCGCCGCGCGCAGTGAATTTTCAACCGCCTACACTCCCTACCAGCCGGAGCTGTCGCAGGGAACCCTGCAGGCAATTTACGAATACCAGACTGCGATCTGCAGGCTCACCGGCCTTGACGTTTCGAACGCTTCGGTGTACGACGGCGGAACGGCGCTTTACGAGGCGTGCCAGATGGCCGTCCACGCGACCGGCCGGCGAAAGGTGGTTATCGACGGTGGAGTCAATCCGATCTACCGCAAGATGCTCTATTCCTACACCGCCAACCTGTCCATCGAGTTCGTGGAGACCGCCGCGTCGCACGGCCGGAGCGACCCTGAACGGGTGTTCGCAGCGCTCGATACCTCGACGGCGGCGATGATTCTGCAGAATCCCAATTTTTTCGGCGTTATCGACGACCATAGTGATCTTGTAAAGAAATGCCGCGGCTTAGGCGTCGTAGCGATACAATCGGTTTATCCGATCGCGATGGCGCTGCTCAAACCGCCGGGCGAGCAGGGATTCGATATCGCCACCGG
>JAFGNB010000239.1 GCA_016927235.1 Chitinispirillaceae bacterium | reverse complement strand
CGGTATCAGTTACGAAAAAGGACGATGTCGTAATGGTAAAAATTATTTTGATGCCGGAGGTGGCGGAACATGAGTCATGAGAAGATTTTGATTGTCGAAGACGACGAGGACATCGTCGAGCTGGTGCGGTACAACCTCTCCAAGGACGGATTCAGGCCGGTGGGAGTAACAAGTGGCGAGGACGCCATGAAGAAACTGCTGAACGAGCATTTCGATCTGGTGCTGCTCGACCTCATGCTTCCGGGAATTGACGGGCTGGAGGTTTGCCGGCGGATAAAGGAGAGCGAGAAGCTGCGGTCGATTTCCATCATCATGCTGACGGCAAAGGGCGAGGAGAGCGACATCGTCACCGGGCTCGAACTGGGGGCCGACGACTATATCGTCAAACCGTTCAGTCCGAAGGTCGTTATCGCGAGGATCAGGTCGGTATTGCGCCGGCGCCAGTCCGCTGCGACGAAGGGGACCGAACCGGTCACGATCGGTGATTTGGTGATCCACCCCGGCAAGCGGGAAGTGATCGTGCGGGGCGAACCGGTCGACTTGACCAATCTCGAATTCATGGTGCTTTATTTTCTGGCGAAGAAGCCCGGGTGGGTTTTTTCACGCTACCAGATTGTCGAAGGGGTGCGCGGCGACAACTATCCGGTCACCGACAGGTCGGTTGATGTCCTGATCGTCGGCCTGCGCAGGAAACTCGGTGACGCCGGCAACTGCATCGAAACGGTGCGTGGTGCAGGGTATCGATTCAAAGAGGAGTAGCATGGGGCCTAGAAAACTCATCTGGCAGCTTTACCTCGCGTTTCTGCTGATCATCATCGTACCCGCGCTGCTGTTTACCTGGTATACGACGAGAACCTTCAGGAATTTTTTTATAACCAGCACGGTCCAGGGGCTTACCGAACGGGCCAAACAGATCGGTTCCCAGATGGAGGGGTATATCGGACGAACGGAGCCCGGCGTCATTGATTCGCTGTGTAAACTGCTCGGACGGAATATCGAGATGCGGTTCACGGTCATTGCGAGGGACGGGACGGTGCTCGGCGATTCGGAAAAAGATCCCGACTCAATGGAGAATCACCGCAACCGGATGGAGGTTCTGGCCGCTCTCTCCGGGGAAGTCGGCGTCGCCGACCGGTTCAGCTACACGCTCAAGGAACAGATGGTATATGTCGCGGTCCCGATCCACCACTCCGGGCAGCCCACCGGCGTTGTGCGGGCGGCGCTGTCGACGGCCGTCATTCACCGGGAGCTCTTTACGATGTACAAGCGCATCGGGATCGGGTATTTCCTTCTTGCGGCAATCGCCGCGATGGTGAGTTTTTTCGTCTCGCGGAAGATAAGCCTGCCGATCAATTCGATGAAACGGGGCGCGCAGCGATTCGCCGCCGGCGATTTCACCGGAAAGCTCATGCCCGCGGGGTGTGTGGAGATCGACCAGCTCGCCGAGGCGCTCAATGAAATGGCGACGCGGCTGCGTGAAACCATCGGCAGCCTCATCGAGCAGAACAACCGAATCGACGCGGTCCTATCGAGCATGGTGGAGGGAGTGATCGCGCTCGACAAGGAACAGCGCATTATTGCCATCAATCAATCCGCGGTCGAGCTGTTCGCCCTTCCGTCGAAACCCGAGAAAGGAACGTGGATCGGCGGGGTGCTGCGCAACGCCAAGATCAACGAATTCATCAAACGGGTGGCCGAGAGCGGGGAAGCGCTTGTCGACGAGGCGATGCTCACCACCGATCAGCAGTACAGCGAAGGGGCCGACCGGCTGCTGCAGCTCCACGGCAACGCGCTGCGCGACGCCGACGGGAGGACGATCGGCGTCCTCGCGGTCATCAACGACATCACGCGACTGAAAAAACTGGAAACCATGCGGAGCGATTTCGTCGCCAATGTATCGCACGAGATGCGCACACCCCTTACCTCAGTCAAAGGGTTCGTCGAAACGCTCCGGGCCGGGGCGATCGACGACAGAAACGAGGCCGAGCGTTTTCTCCAGATCATCGACCGTCAGGTCGAGCGGCTCTCCACGATCGTCGAGGACCTTCTCGCGCTCTCCCGCATCGAACAGGAGGCGCAGGCGCATGGACCGCAGCTGCAGCGTACGCGGGTCGCTTCGCTTCTCTCAGCGGCGGTGGAAACGTGCAGCATCAAGGCATCGGCCAAGTCGATCCATATCGATACGGTATGCGACAGAGAGATCGAGGCGCTCCTTGAGCCTGCGCTTATCGAAGAGGCGCTCATCAACCTGCTCGACAATGCGGTGAACTACTCTCCCAAGGGGGGGCGCATCGTGGTTTCGGCAGGAGTCGACGAAACCGGGCGGGAATTGATGTTGTCGGTCACCGACAACGGGCCCGGCATCGCTCCGGAGCATCACGACCGCATCTTCGAGCGTTTCTACAGGGTCGACAAGGCGCGCAGCCGGAAACTCGGAGGCACCGGCCTGGGATTATCAATAGTGAAACATGTCGCTCTGGTGCACACGGGGCGGGTTGCCCTCCGGAGCGCACCGGGAGAGGGCAGTACCTTCTATATTTCCATCCCTTATCAACGCGGCAACGGAGAGGGAGTGATATCATGAATGCAGCCGAAGCGGCCGGTGAAATAAAAATCAACGTGAATAAGCTGAATTTTTATTACGGCGACATACAGGCGTTGTTCGAAATTACCCTTCCCATGCAGGCGAAGAGGGTAACCGCACTTATCGGTCCCTCGGGGTGCGGGAAGTCAACCTTCCTGCGTACGCTCAACCGGATGAACGATATCATCGACCGTACGCGCGTTGAAGGAACGGTCATGATCGATAATCGAAACATCTACGATCCCGATGTGGATGTCGTCAATCTCCGTAAACGGGTGGGAATGGTATTCCAGAAGTCGAATCCGTTTCCGAAAACGGTATTCGAAAATGTCGCATTCGGACCGAGGATCCACGGCGTCGGAAACCGTGACGAGCTGCACCGGATCGTTGAAAAGAGTCTGGAACAGGCCGGTTTGTGGAGCGAAATCAAAGACCGTCTTCACGACAACGCGCTCGGCCTTTCCGGAGGACAGCAGCAGCGGCTCTGCATCGCACGCGCTCTTGCGGTGGAACCGGAAATACTTCTCATGGATGAGCCGGCATCCGCGCTCGATCCGCGCTCGACGGCGCGAATCGAAGATCTTATCGGCGATCTGAAAAAGGATTTCACCATCATCATCGTTACCCACAACATGCAGCAGGCGGCCCGCGTGTCCGATTTTACCGCTTTTTTTTACGAAGGAGAACTGGTTGAGTACGGCCCGACGAAACGGATATTCACCATGCCGAAGAAGAAAAAGACCGAAGAATACATTACCGGCCGCTTCGGCTGACGTCAATGAAGGGACCCCCTTATGCCGAAACATTTGCAGCGTGAACTTGATGCGTTACAGAAAAAAATATTGTCGCTTTCCGCCGTCGTGGAGGAGCAGGTAAGAAGCGCGGTGCGGTCGGTGGAGAAGAAAGACGCCCTCGCGGCGAAGCGCATCATCGAATACGACCGCAATATCGACCTGCTCGAAATCGAGGTCGAGGAGGATTGCCTGAAAATATTCGCCCTTTATCAACCGGTCGCCGTCGACCTGCGTTTTATCATCGCCGTATTGAAGATCAACAACGATCTCGAACGGATCGCCGACCTCGCGTCGAACATCGCCGACCGGGCGAGCATGCTGGCGGAAACGCCGTCGTTTACTTTTGATTCGAATCTGACGCTGATGTGCGACAAGGCGGTCTCGATGCTGCGGGCGTGTCTCGACGCATTGTTCAAAATGGATGCCGAAAAAGCCCTGTCGGTGTGCCTGGCCGACGACGAAGTGGACGACCTCAACCGCGAAATGGTGGATATCGTCAAAAAGGGGATATGCGACTGCAGTGAGCATGTAAACGAGTACCTGCTGCTGCTTTCGGTGGTGCGCAATCTCGAACGTATCGCCGACCATGCGACCAATATCGCCGAGGATGTCATTTATATGATCAAAGGCGATATCGTGCGGCACCGGACCGGAGAAAAGGCCTGAAACTGCTGCCGATAGAAATGCCGAAGGCATTGGACTCATTTCGCTTCAAGAACGAACGTGATAAACCGCTGCGGTCAAGCGGAGCTGCAGCGCGGCACGGGGGTGCAGACGGCCCCCTGCCCGCGGTAGCGGGTACCGTACCGATTCCACTAATAGCGGGACGAGGAATGGGGGCCCACCCACTTCAGTAATCTTGAAACGGCTCCTGGCTGAAAACGGATCGAATTTACTTCAATCGATAAAAAGGCATTGTTACT
>JAFGNB010000238.1 GCA_016927235.1 Chitinispirillaceae bacterium | reverse complement strand
TTCAACCTCGGGTTCGCCTATCTGCAGTGGGGGCGCAACTCGAATGCAATCACGGAATTTAAAAAGGCATTGCGCTATCAACCGGCCAGCTCTGATATCTGGTCGAATCTGGCAATTGCTTATGAAAACCTCGGACAGAGCGATAATGCTATTGGTGCGCTGTTGAAGGCGGTTCAATATAATCCCGGCAATATCACCGCCCGTATCAACCTCGCCGCCATGTACCATAACGCCAACCAGTTCGGAAAGGCCATCGCCCATTACAAAGAGGCGATTTCAATGGACGGTATGAACGAGGAGGCGCTGACCAATCTTGCGAAATGTCTCACCAGCACCGGAAAGTTCGCCGAAGCGAAAAACTATTTGATGCGGGCTGTTGCCGCCAATCCGAACAATGCCGAAGCACGTATCGAGCTTGGAAATATTTACTGGAAAAACGAGAAAAAGATCGATAAAGGAATTGAGGAGTACAAGAAGGCGGTTGTCGCCCAGCCTTCCGCAGTAGCAGCCTACGATGCTCTCGCCTCCGCTTATGAAGCAAAAGGCGATAAGGCTCAGGCAGTCGAGACGTTGAAAAATTCGCTCGTGTACATCGATGAAGCACTGCAGAAAGAGAAGGTGCAGGAACGCATCGATCGTCTCGAACTCGGCGATACCCAGAAGGGCACGGAAGAGGGCGGTACGAAGCTGACGACAAAGAGCCAGATCGACGATTTGAAAAAGGAGTTACGCACGACAGAGAAGACGCAAACCCAGCAGATAGAGACCGCACCGGTCGACATTATGGGGGACCTCAAGGACCTCAGTGCTGCGGAGGATAATGAGAATCCGCTGGACCTGAAGAGCGAAGCGAAGAAAAAGAGTGCCGAAAAAAAGAGTGCCGAAAAGGAAAAATAGGCACCTGCACAAGTCGGTGCCTCATGGCGGAAGATAATTTCAGGAGATGGTCCACAGAGCGGTGACCATCTCCTTTTTAATTTTTATGCCAATTTCAGGGTATCGATGGCACATTATCTTTCCTATCGTTCGGTGCTGAAATCCCGTTACGGCCTGCCGGTGCTCAAGGTGCCGGTCAATGCGGGATTCTCCTGCCCGAACCGCGACGGAACAAAGAGCGCCGCGGGGTGCCGTTTTTGCGACAACCGGTCATTCAGTCCGGTGGCGTTGCGGCAGGCTGCAAGCCCGGCAGAACAGGTACACAGGGCGCTCTCCCGAAGGAGGGACCGTATCGGAGAGGTTCTCCCCTATCTACAGCCTTTCTCCAACACCTACGGAACCGTTGAGGAGCTGAAGCGGAGATATGAGCCGCTGCTCGAGGTCCCGGGGGTCATCGGCCTTGCCGTCGGCACGCGGCCCGATTGCTTTACCGAAGAGATCTTTCGATATCTCGCCGGACTGGCGCGACGCACCTATCTCAGTATTGAAATCGGTCTGCAGAGCGCTCACGACGCGACACTTTCGCTCTGTAACCGGGGCCACACTTTCGCTGATTTCTCCACCGCAGTCACCCGGCTCTCATCCGATACTATCGAGACCGTCGCCCACGTAATGCTCGGACTTCCGGGGGAAAACGCGGCAATGATGCTTCATACTGCCGATCGCCTTGCGGCGCTTCCCCTCACCGGGGTTAAAATCCATCAGCTGATGATCATCGAGGGAACGGAGTTCGCAGCGTGGTACCGGACCGGGAGGCTTGCTGTCCTGAGTCTTGACGAATACGCAAAACTGCTCTGCGGATTTCTCTCGCACCTGCGGCCCGATCAGCAGATCCACCGCATCATGGCCGATTCCACTGCCGAAAAAGGGCTTGTCGCCCCCTCATGGAGCGCCGACAAGACGGGATCGCTGCAGGTGATCCACCGGTACATGCACGAACATGCAACGAGGCAGGGGTCTCAATACGGGGTGGATCGCTTGAACGGCTGATATCTGATGAAATTGATAAGGTCGGTGGAGTAGAAGAAGCCGATCTTGAAACTGGATTGGGAAAGCCACATGTTCTCGGTTGATTTTCCCGCTTTGACGTTTCCCGACGCGTCGCAGATGGTGGTTCGCGGGGTAAGGGAGTAAATGAGCGGCTGACCGATGTCAAGGCGGAACATGTGGCTGCGGTAACGGTAGACGAAGTTGACGACAGCGTTGAGCCACATCTCCTTGTCGAAATTTTTCCGTTTGCAGGATTCGTCAAACCGGTCATTCCGCATACTTCCGTAATATTTGTTCATCCACAGATAACGGCGCCATATCAGGGTTGAAATGACGATCGCCGCCGAGCGGTCCCGCATGCCGAATACAGGAATCGAGGCGAAGATATCGAGCGCGAGTTCGAAAAAGTTCTCCCTGCCGTAGGAGAAATCCTGCCAGGAGAAGTCGTCGGGGTTCCATACGGTATCCGGACAGACCGTCCCGGCGAATCCACCGTCCGGACGCAGGAAATCGTAGCGCATGTGCTGATAGTTGCACAGTATCGCCGCATCGATGAAACTCATGGGATATTTCCACGGAAAAATATTGACATTAGGGTTGACCTGGAAAACGAAGGTCCTCGATTTTTCGGTGGCGAGCCGCAGGTCGGGATTCTCCATGGAGACGCCGATCGAGTCCACATGGGTGTAACGGGTCAGCACCGTGGTGTTGAACCTGAATTTTTCCTGTTTGTACCAGTTGTAGATACCGTACAGGCGCACGGTGTAGTTGTGGATTTTTTTCGGGTCGATGTCGTATGAAGCGCCGTTCCAGTCATAGTTGTCCAGCCTGCCTGCATAAAGACGGAAATGGGAACCGATCTTGTGGTCCCCGAACGTCGCTCCGATCTGGGCGTCGCCCTTGAAAAGCGATCCGATGGCGAACTCGTCCTGCGGCTGGTAGCCGTCCTTGTCCCATCCCCACAGGAGCAATTTTGAACCGGCCGTGGTAGTGTTGTCCGTTGTTATACGGAGCTCCGCATCGGGTCGGGAGGTGTGAACACCGCCGAGGCTGAGCGACAGGCCGATTGGCCGCGATTTCCAACAGGTGGCGAGGATTCCCTTAATATGCCCCTCGCGGATCGAATGTTTCTCATGATAAATATAAGGGAGTCCGGCACCGAAACCTCCAGGTGTCCACCCGTTGGTTTCCCCTTTCGCATCCGCCGCGAGGTGTTGGGCGGAATAGTAGATATCATAGCTTGTCCTGAAGCGTTCCGAGCGCCAGTGACTCATGCCGAAACGCTGATCGTACATGTTCATCGAGGTATGGTGCTCCGACGTTGGGGTCTTTTCGCCGGTAAGCGCGTATTCCTTGTACGGCCGGTTCTCCGGCTCGTCGATATCGCCCCACCACGGGAATCCCTGCCATGAGGTGTAGGTGGAAATTTTGTCTCCTCCGGGTATCAGGAGAATGTCCTGCGGCAGCGCAATGCTCGAGAGCGATGGATTGGAGCCGGTAAAGAAGATCCTCGCGTGGAGAGTGAACCACGTAAGCAGAATAATCAGCGGAGCATAATGCATGACAACGGTGCGTCGGCGTCGCATGGACGATCCCTATCTTGACCTTTGCAGAAACGGAAAGACGATATCGTACGAGGCGTACAGCGCGAGGGTTACTCCCTTCTGCGTGATCCAGAGCGGCGATTTTTTCACCGGGTAGTTGTACTCGTCATCGAGAATGTCACCGTTCGCGTCGGTCACGGCCGTGGTCTGCGCGATCGAGTAGAGCACCGGCTTGATGAACTGCAGACGCAGATGGCAGGGACCCTGCATATAGTGCAGCATGATGAACGTGTTGAACATCATCTCGCGGGCGGAGTTTTTCCGGATATTTTCATCGTTATAGATAAGATCGCCGCCGCTTACCGTATTGTCGCCGAAGTACTTTTTCTGGTAGGTAAACCTCACGTCGCCGAAAAGCCGGAGGTTGAGACTCAAATGGTGCGGCCCTCCGGAAAAGAGCGGAAACATAGTCGCGATATCCGCTCCCAGATCGACGGCATTCTCGTTGGCGTGTGAGAAGCGCTCCCACGTGGTTTCCCATCCGTATTCGTTGCTGCTGACATACCCCCGCTGAAAAGTCCTGACCTCTCCTCCGCCCACCCCCTGTTCATACGTGTTGCTGTAATTGGAATAACGGTACCTGAACAGAATCGCGCCGTCGAAATAATTGAGGAATTCGCCGAGCTTTACACTGATGTTGGGGTCGCATTCGAGCGAAAATGAACGGATCTTCTCCTTGGCGCTGCTCTCCGCTTCAAGATTGTCCGCGGCGGCCTGGCCGGTGGCGGAGTCGAGATAGTCAATCGATGCGAAGGTGTTTAGAGAGTACCGGTCGCCCCCGCGCCATCGGATATTGCCGAACAGGCGGCCTTCGCCGGCGCTGCTGATTCTGGCCATGTCATCCTTGACATATTCACCGATAAAGTTGTCCGATAGTATCGAGTCGTTACTGACGACCATGCCCGAAGATCGCCAGATATACTGGTCCTGGTGCCCGCGTTTGTAACGAAAATAGCCGCCCGCCTTTACCTTATCAAGTGTTATTCCGGAGAGCAGGTTGAAGTGATAGACCGGCCCCGCTGCGTACTCCCCCTGAAGCCAGGTATCGCCCTGAGTGCCGTGAACCACGAAAACGTGATTGCACCCCGACTCCGACCATCCCCACATGGCGCGGGCCTCGTTGCCGTTCATCGAGTAATAGGCCGTCGAGTCGCTGTACGTGCCGTCGGGATTCATTGTCAATTTTGCAAAGGCGAGATCCGTCTTCAACGCCAGCGTGTTTTCAAATCCGCCGTCGATGGTAATTCCGAACGGAATGTCCCGGATCGTCGTCCCGAGCATCCCTCTGACCGATAAGCGATTGAAGGTATGCCGGAGCTCATAATTGAAAGGAAGCGTCTTTCCTTGCGGGTAGTCGTCACCGGTAAAATTCCCTTCCGCACGGTTCCGCATCGCATCAACCGTATAATCGAATTCAAGACTGGTCATCAGGTTATCCCTGAGTTGATGCGCATAACCGATAGTGGTTATGGCCGAATGGATTGCGGCGCTGTGTTTGAAGGAACCGCCGTTACGGATGACATCTACGCCGGTGATTGAATAATCGGTGCCGTTATCCGGTTTATTCGTGGGCTCATCGACATCTCCCCACCAGGGTCTGTTCTGATATTGCGGGCTGAAAAAAAGATAGCTTCCCGACCTCATGAGAATATCCTGCGGATAGAGGTCGGTGGAAAAATAGGGATTCGAACCGATGGAGGTGATCGGAGTGGGATCGTTTGACCCGGATGTTTGAGCGATCGTCAAAGAAATAAGCACGGCTATGAAGGTGACTCTTCTCATGGGAACCCCCTTTGAACCTGCAGGAACCGCTTTTACATTATATCTTTCCGGCGACGGAAAATGAACAGCCGGGAAAGGGAGACGCCGGAGCTATTCATACATGCGCTCAAGTACACTGCCCGGATAATAGTGGCTTAAAATTTCACCAAACCCGATTCCCCGGCATGCCATGACTGCGGCGCCGATCTGGCATAACCCCACGCCGTGCCCCCAGCCGGCACCGCTCAGCACGAACGCATCGGGGCGTTTCGCCGGGCCTTCAGGGTCGATCACGAACGCAGAGCTGTAAAGATGCGTCGGCGAAAGGGTGCGGCGTATTTCCAGCTCTTTTCCGATAACCACTGTTGATTTTTCGCCCCTCAATCTGAGCCGTTTCAGCCTGCCCGACACACCGCGTTCGACCGGCTCAAGCGCAACGATCCGGCCAAGATCGAGATCGAGCTTTTTTTCAATCAGTCCGGCAAGACCCTCCGGTGTAAGCCTGACGCGCCACCGGAAAAAATCATGCGTCGCGCGATCGTAGTCGTTAAGAACTCTGCTTAATAATTTCTCATCGGAACAGTTGCAGTAGACATCGGGAGAACCCATGATGAAATTTCGGGCTGCCCGCTCATCGGAGAGGGATGGGTCCGGCAAACCGCCTTGCGGCCCGTCAAATACCGGCATGAGGTAGGGATGAACGGTCTCATTCCATGCCAGCCGGAAATCCTCGGTAACCCCCCCGCAGCATTTGCTGAACCGCGCGTCGCACGGTCGCCCCTGATACACAAGAACCAGCCCGCGCGTGGCGTCAACCGCCCTGCGGACCATCCCGGAAGCGATCATGCCGACGCCCTGATACCGCTGGCAATGGTCGTCGGCGCACACATCGAAATCTTCATGCGCCTGGCGGTCATACCATCGGATTATTTCGTTATCCGTGGCGGGCCGCACCACGCTTTGTTCCGGCGGGGATTGTTTCGATTCGAGCTGCGCCAGAATCCAGCTTCGCGAAATGATGCTGTGCGCCTTGAGTAATTCTTCGGGGGAGTTCGCGCTCATTTCGGAGCAGCTTACCGAAAGAATATACGATTCAAGGGGCACGTCATTGATTAATGTAACCCGGTTGCCGGGACGGGGGAGCAGGCGCAGCGCGCCGCCGAACCGCTGGACCCGCTTCTGCCGCCAGTGAAAATCGATGCCGATGGTAACCCGAAGCGTGAAACAGGCGTCCATCAGCACGCCCCGCATGGTTATTTCCGTGAAATCCCCGCGGACCGCTCCCTCGCAGCTCAGCATCGTACCGTTGCACGTGATCCGGTATTTACCCGGCGGAAACATTTTTCCGTTTCCGTCGATGAACGCGTCAAGGAGCCGCAGCTCAATTGACCCGGCATCCTGCACAAGGCCGACGGCGATGACCGGTTCCCGCGTCATGC
>JAFGNB010000237.1 GCA_016927235.1 Chitinispirillaceae bacterium | reverse complement strand
TCCGGCACGAGGAAAACCGCGGTTACGGCGGCAACCAGAAAACCTGCTACAGCACTGCGCTGGCGTCGGGCGCCGACATCGTGGTGATGCTGCACCCCGATTACCAGTATACGCCGAAGCTTATTACCGCTATGGCGAGCATTATCGCAAACGGATTGTACCATGTGGTCTTCGCATCCCGCATTCTCGGCAAAGGGGCGCTGCGCGGCGGCATGCCGCGCTACAAGTATGTCGCCAACCGGCTGCTCACGCTTTTCCAGAATATCCTCATGAACCGGAAACTCTCCGAATACCATACCGGCTACCGGGCGTTTTCGCGCGAAGCGTTGCTGAAAATTCCTTACCGCTCCAATTCCGACGATTATGTTTTTGACAACGAAGTGATCGCCCAGCTCTTCTACGCTGGTTTCGACATCGCCGAGGTGACCTGCCCCACGCGGTATTTCAGGGAAGCTTCATCGATCGATTTCCGGCGCAGCCTCGTCTACGGCGCGGGAGTGCTCGGCGTAACGGTCAGTTACCTGCTGCAGAAAGCCGGTCTCATCAGCCACCGCCGGTTCCGCCTGCAGGCGTAAGCGCTCAGCGGTTCGGGTTCCCGGCGGTAGTAAACGAACCCGTACTCCTTCGCAAGACGGGTCAGTCCGTAGTCGGGGGAGCCGTATTTCGCGTCCTGCCGGATCCTCCCGACGAAGTAGACCGGCTTGTCAATTTTTCCGCGCAGCAGCCATTCAAGGTCGTAGCTTAACGGATGGTCGTCGGGTCGTTTTTTTCCGTAGAAGAGGTCGGCATAACTTTTAAAGAGCGACCGGACGTACTCGTCCTCCCCGGAATGCTTCTTGTAGAAGGCGACCGGGCCGCCCTGCGTGTACGCTTCGATTTTCGGGCCGATGATGATGAGCGTAAGCTGTACACAGACGGCACAGGCGATGAAGAGCACGGCGAGCGCCGCGGCAATCCGCCGCCGCGCAATCAGCACGAACGCCGCCGTGCAAAGCGAGAGAAACCCCAATCCGATCAGGCATTCCGCGCCGCTCCATGGCACCGGCCTGCGCATGCAGGCGACCGCGAACCTGTCGCGGATGAGCGGCATAATCAGCTCCTTGCGCTTCATGACGAGCGGAAACGCGGCGACGGCAATCCCGACGAGCACGGTGAACACGACGAATGATACAAACAACGTCCGGCTCCACCGCACCTCGCCCGAAATAAGCTTCCTCACATGCAATGCGGCGAGATAGGCGATCGGGAACCAGCAGAGCGACGAGTAGAGCACGGTTTTGGTTTTTACGATAGAGAAAAGAACGAGCACGACCCAGAACAGCACCGCCATGAGACGGTTGAGCGTCTGCTGCGCTTCGCCGTACCCCGCTTCCCGCCTGAACGACCGGACGGCGAAGAACGATGAAGGAAAGCAACCGAAGAGAAGAATCAGAAAATGAAAATAAAAGGGCCGTCCGTGCCCCGCGTCCCCTGTTCGAAAAAGCCGGATCTGGTACCTGATGAATTCCATAATGAACCAGGTGCCGTGCAGGGCCGTTTCGATGCCGTAGAAGAGCGCGGAAACGAACACTATCGCAGCGGTAAACAGCAGCATCTCCTTCAGGGAGAAAAACGGTTTGAACCGCGCCATCGCCCAGCAGATGAAAAGGGTCACCGCGACGACGATGAGCGCCACCGGCCCCTTGGTGAGGATCGCCAGCCCGATGAACATCCCGGCGAGGAGCGCCTTCCGCCTTCGCTTCAGGCGGTCGCCGCTTGTCAGCACCGACGCCGCGCAGGCGAGCCCGCAGAAGATGAACAGGTTGAACACCGGATCGATGATGCCCGACTTGAAGAACGCGTGCGGAAGAAACGACCCGGCGAAAGCCAGCGCCCAGAGCAGGCCGAAAAGGGGGTCGAAACAGCGCCGACCGATGCCGTAGACGACAAGCAGCGTAATGATGCCGACGACCGCATTGACCAGCCGCGCCGAGAATTCGTTGACGCCGAAGAGTTTCATCGAGCAGGCCTGAAGCCAGAAGAACAGCGGCGGCTTTTCCCAGAAAGGCTGATAGTTGACGGTTACCCGCATGAAATTCCTGGTTTCGAGCATTTCGCGCGAAGCCTCTGCGAAGTTGAGCTCATCCCAATCGAAAAGATGGATCCTTCCAAGAAAGGGGATGAAGAGCAGGCTGCCGATGAGAATGAGCATGAGGCAGTGGGTGGAGGGGCGGGTAAAAAAGGAAACCGGCTGCCGCTTGGCGCTCAGAAAAGGGGATTGTGTACCGCCGGCGTCGGTCATGGTCGCTCCGGAAGAGTGGTGAGTCAGTCTCTTATTCCCAAAAGCGCCTTCACGAAATCCGTCCTGAAATTGCCCGATCCCAGAATCCGCTTGACGGCGATCGCGTAGAAGCGCATCCTGAAGCGGCGCCAATGGGGCTTGCCCTTTATTTTGGAGATAATGCGCATTCCCGCCTCATAAAAATTGACGAAACTGCGCGAAACGGTTTTATTGTCTATTTTATAATATTCCACAAGGACGTCGTCGAGTCCCCGCACCCGTGCGCCGGCGGCGATGAGGCGCATATACAGGTCCCAGTCCTGCAAAGCGGGAAGATAGGGATCGAACCCGCCGACAAGATCGATGATTGATTTGCGCACGACTACGGAGGAGGTCGAGCCGATAAAATTGTCGGCCATAATCGCTTTGAGCACCCCGGAGCCGGGCGTCGCCTGGAAACGGTCGCGCCGCAGCCCCTTTCCCCAGTACATCTTTCGTACCGCGGTATAGCTTATATCCACGTCCTGATTTGTCATGCAGTCTATCTGCACGGTCAATTTTGACGGAAGCCAGACGTCGTCGTCGTCGCAAAACGCCACGAATTCGCCCCGGGCTTCGGCAATACCCGCATTGCGTGCAGCCCCCCCGCCCCGGTTTTCGGGAAACCGGATGGAGCGCACCCGGGAATCGACAATGAGCGCAACCGCCTCTTCGGTGGCGTCCGTCGAGCCGTCGTTGACGATGATGCACTCGATATTCCGGTAGGTCTGGCTGAGCACGCTGCCCACTGCACGGGGAAGCACCTCCGCGCGGTTATAGGTGGGCACCACGACACTGACGAGGGGTTGCGGCATAGATGTTGTTCCGGCATCGTTACGGTGTAGAGACGGGATCATGGTAGAAATGAAAAATATATTTTCCGGGTCCGAAATGCACCCCGCCAGCACTTTTTATTGTCGATTGCCCGGTGCAGCGCACCCGTTCAATCGATCGACATACGCCCGGTCGCGGATGAAGACCGGCCGGTTGCGTCCAACAGGCCGACGCGTATAATGAGCGGAAAGCGCGGGGAAATTATAATACCCCCCCGCACCCGTTTTTGTTTCCCAGCCCGGTATTTTACCCACCTCAAGATGCGCGCCGACAACCGGATTTTCCCTTCACGGCCCAAGCGTTTTTTCCAGGAATGGGATCGTTTATTCGGTGTCGTGTACGGACAGGATATCGGCCGGGCTGAAAAGGCCGCCGAGGAAACGGCTCGATTGTATCGTCTGCCCAGCGGCGCGGATCTCAAACCCCTGCTTTTCTCCATTCATACTTATTATGCCTGGCTCATGAAAATGATCGCGGTGGAACTTCTTTCCCTGCAGCCGGAAAGCGTGACCCGCGGCTTTACCGTCGAACTCGCTTCCCTTGACGACAATGATTTACAATGTAGACTCACCGACTTGGAATCGGGTCAGCCGTTCATCAGCGCCGGCATCGAGAATTTTCTCGAAGGAGATTTTTTTTCATGGTACCTTGATGTCTGGACGCCCCAGGTCGCCCGGAACCTTAGGGAAGCGGCACGACTGTTGGGCGCTTTCGAGCCCGGGACTCCGCGGCTCGAGCCGCAATGGACCCAGGACTTGCTGAGAAACCTTTACGAAATCGTCGTTCCGAAAAAACTGCGTCATGATCTGGGTGAGTACTACACTCCCGACTGGCTGGCGCAGCATCTCATGGACCGCGCAGGCTACGACGGTGACCTTGACAAGAGATTTCTCGATCCGGCGTGCGGTTCCGGTACGTTCCTCATTCACGCCATCCGCCGCTGCATGGAAAAGACGCAGACGGGCCGCACGTACGATCCGGCCAAAACGGGCACGGCGATTCTGCACAACGTTGTCGGATTCGACCTGAATCCCCTGGCCGTGCTTGCCGCAAGAACGAACTATCTCATTTCCATCGCCGACCTTCTTCCGTATACCAGGCCGGTCTCCCTGCCTGTTTACCTTTGCGATTCCGTGGTGCCGCTGGAGGAGCCGTCCAACGGCCCGCTTTTTCCGGCCGAAACGGTCGTCTTTTCGACGCATCACCGCGACTATGTATTTCCATTATCCATGAAGACGCAAGCGCGCATCGACGCGTTCACTTCCGAAGTGGAGAAAAGCCTGCGCGCCGATATTTCCATGGAAGGGTTTTCCAAAGGAATAAAAAAGGCGCTCGATCTTGCGGAGAGCGAAATAAAACAGCTTACCGAAGTTTATCGCCAGATAAAGGAATTGCACGACCAGAAACAGGATGGCATCTGGGCCAAGTATATTAAAAACGCCTTCGCGCCGGAATATATCGGCGCATTTGATTATGTGATAGGGAATCCTCCGTGGATACGGTGGAAATACCTTTCAAGCGACTATCGCGCCAAAACCATGGCGCTATGGCATAAGTACGGGATATTTTCCCTCAAGGGGCAGGAAGCTAGATTGGGAGCCGGCGAAAAGGATTTTTCCATGTTTTTTACTTATGCATGCGCCGACCGTTATTTGAAAGACGGAGGAAGGCTTGTTTTCCTTATTACCGAGACCGTCTTCAAGGCAAGGGGCGGCGGCGAAGGTTTCCGGTCGTTCGTACTGCCGGAAAACAATGTTCCATTGAAAATGATTTTCATGGAAGACATGGTGGATTTGAACCCTTTCCTTACCGCTTCGAATAAAACCTGCCTGTTCGCACTTGAGCGCGGATCGGCGACGACCTACCCCGTACCAGTGATCAAGTGGTTCAGGAAAAAGGGAGTCGGACGGATCAAGCCTGAGTGGAGCTATGAGGAGGTGATGGGGAATACTAAAACCGAAAAACGAGTTGCTGTACCGGTTGATAGTAAAAAATCACAATCTTCCTGGCAAACCATACCTATAAACCGTCTTGATCAAATGGACAAAATGAAAGGTCAAAACCCTTATGAAATTCGGCGCGGTGCCGATACAGCCCCCTATGGAGTTTTCAGGGTTAAAATTGATGAAGTTAGGCCTGACGGGCTTGTGGTTATCGAAAACCTTACGGAAATGGGAAATGCCGATATCCGGAAAGTCAAGGCGCAGGTCGAGTCCCAATTGATATATCCAGCGATAAACGGACCGGAAATAATACGCTTTGGCATAAGCGGACAATTTTATATCGTTCTTACCCAGGACCCCTCGACACGCGAACCTCGTCCGAAGGAGTGGATGGAGGAAAACGCTCCATGGACATTGGCCTATTTGCGGCCCTATGAAAAAATCCTTCTCAACCGAGGATCAAAGCCCATAGCTGAACTGGCGCGCAGGACGGCCTTTTACGCCATGTTCGGAATTGGCGATTACAGCGTCGCCCCTTATCGAGTGACATGAGCGCGAACCACCGGCCGCATGTCGGCTGCGGTCATCTCAAAAGCTAAGACGGATTTCGGTGTAAAGAAAGAGGTTATTGCCTGCGATCATGCGACGTTCATCCAGCGTCCCGAATACGAGCGCCGCGCTGCGGAGGGCGAACTGCTGCTGCTGTCGGTTTCACCGCCGCGACATTCGGCGCAGACGAAAGATATTATTCTGCTAAGAAACTGGGTAGCCTGCAACCTGGCGGACGTCGTATTTATCGGGGGTGCGGAGAAAATTTCGCAGCAGTGGTCAGCAAGCGCCGGAAAGTTGACCCCAAGAAAGCAGAAGACATTCGCTCTCGCCAAACGGCTTGTCGGAAGCGGTATTCCGGTTTTTACGGTGGATCATCCGGATAACAAGGACCTCCTTGAGCTTGGCATTCGCGGATACAAACCCGGTGAAATAAAGGATGCTTTGGTCGGCTGGGGTTCGAAAAAAGGTCATCGGGAAAAAACTGATATTACATTGTCCCTGGTAGTGGAATCCGAAACGAATCATTACGGCAAGCCTGCCGAACATGTAGATATTCAAATGGATCTTTTCAGGTAATCCTCCGCTTATTGCCTCGCTTGCACAGCAGGAGTAGATTTTGTATGCCGCCCATCTCCCGGTTCCGCTAAAGCGCCCCCCTACATCTTTTCCGCCTTCTTCTTCAGTTCCGCGACCAGATTGAGCGCGTCGAGGGGGGTGAGGGCGTTTACATCGGCGCTTGTGAGCCGCTCGATGACTTCCGCGTGCATGGCGTCGAGCGCATTGAGTTGCACGCCCGAAAAGAGATCGACCTGATCGCGCTCGGCGGCTGAGGCGTAATGACGGGCAAGCACCGGTTTATGGTCGGGGGTGAGTTCCATGTTTTCCAGGTTGCCGAGGATCTCCCGTGCCCGGATGATCACCTTTTTCGGAACGCCCGCAAGCCGCGCGACCTGTATGCCGTAGGAGTGGTCGCAGCTGCCGGTGTCGACCTTCCGCAGGAAGACGATCCGGTCGTTCCATTCCTTTACTTTTACATGAAGATTCTTGATGCGCGGATAGAGCAGCTCCATTTCGGCGAGTTCGTGATAGTGGGTCGCAAAAAGCGTACGCCCCCTCCTGCCGGGAGTTTCGTGCAGGTACTCGGCGACCGCCCAGGCGATGCTGATGCCGTCGAAGGTCGACGTACCCCTGCCGACTTCGTCAAGCAGTATCAGGCTGCGGTCGGTTGCATTGTTGAGAATGTTGGCCACCTCGATCATTTCCACGAGAAAGGTGCTCTGTCCGCGCGCGAGACGGTCGGAGGCGCCCACGCGGGTGAAGAATTTGTCGACGACGCCGATCTGCGCAAAGGAGGCGGGAACAAACGAACCCATCTGCGCCATAATGGCGATGAGCGCGGTCTGCCGCAGGTAGGTCGACTTTCCGGCCATGTTCGGGCCCGTAATGAGAAGAATCTGGGAGTCGCGGCTATACATTTCCGTATCGTTGGGGATGAACTGCGCCGTCGTGTTCATCCGTTCGACCACCGGATGGCGGCCGTCCTTTATGACGATATCGCCGCTCTCGCCGATTACCGGACGACTGTAGTTGTAGAGTGCGGCGACACGGCCGAGGGCGATGAAAACATCAATCGTCGCGACGGCGTCGGCGGCTTTCTGGATACGCGGGCACTGCGCCGCCACCTTCCGCCGCAGGTCGACGAAGAGCTCATATTCGAGTGAGGCAAGGCGCTCCTCGGCGCCGAGCACCTTTGCTTCCATCTCCTTAAGTTCGGGGGTGATGTATCGTTCCCCGTTGACCAGCGTCTGTTTACGTATGTATTCCGGCGGAACGGCACCCCTGTTCGCATTCGACACTTCGATGTAATAGCCGAAAACCTTGTTGAATCCGACTTTGAGCGAGGAAATGCCGCTCTTTTTACGTTCCGTCTCCTGCAGCTGCGCGATCCACTGTTTTCCATTGACCGCCGCATTCTTTATCCCGTCGAGTTCGGGCGAGACCCCCTGCCGGATGATTCCTCCTTCGCGCAGCGAAAACGGCGGATCGTCGGCGACGGTCGCCCCGATGATATCCGTCGTCTCCGTAAAGTTATCGAGAGCGCCGCACAGGTCGGCGATCGTCCCCACGGCCGCCGTTGCGAGCGCCCTGACTATCCGTGGAAACGTATCGAGCGACTGTTTCAGGGCGATCAGGTCGCGCGCATTGGCGCGTTCGAAGGTTATTTTTCCGATGATCCGTTCGATGTCCGCAACCCGCTTGAGCAGAAGCTCGACCTCCCCGCGCACGAAGCTGTCTTTCCTGAAAAATTCGACACAGTTGAGCCGTTCGGCGATCGCGGCCGGCGATTTGAGCGGGCGGGTTATCCACCGTCTGAGCAGCCGCGCGCCCATGGCGGTTCCTGTGGCGTCAAGCACCGAAATCAGGGTCCCCCCCGCATCGTCCTGCATGAGCGGCCGGAGCAGTTCGAGGTTGCGGATGGTGGCGGGATCGAGTTCGGCGAAATCGGACCGGGAGCGGCGGGAAAGGGCCGTGATATGCCGGAGATCGTTTTTCTTCTGTTCTTTCAGGTAAAGCAGCAGCGCGCCCGCAGCGCCCGCGGCCGCCTTCATTCCTTCGAGCCCGAGGCCGTCGATCGACGCGACCCCGAAGTGGTCCTTGAGCGCCTCAGATGCATGATCGAAGGAGAATTTCCATTCGTCGCAGCGGGAACGGACTATTGCCGAAGAGACGCCCGCGACGACCTCCGTAAACGGATTGTTCTCATTGTCCGCCAGCAGCACCTCGCTCGGATCGATTCGCATGATCTCCCGTTCAACCTCATTGCAATCGACCTCCTCACACTGGAAAAAACCGGTTGAGAGGTCGCAGACGGCGATACCGGCGACCTGGTGCTGCAGATGCAGCGCAACGATAAAATTATTCGTCCGTTCCTCGATGAAATTGTCTTCGGTGGCGGTGCCGGCGGAGATGATTTCGATGATGTCGCGTTTCACGATCCCTTTCGCCGTTTTCGGGTCTTCGACCTGCTCGCAGACGGCGATTTTATAACCGGCTTTGACCAGCCGGTTGGCGTATCGATCGAGCGCATGATGGGGGAATCCGGCGAGGGGGGTGTTTTCGGCGCCGCCGTGGTTGCGGCTGGTAAGTGTCAATCCCAAAACCTTCGATGCGATTTTCGCGTCGTCGTTGAAAAGTTCGTAAAAATCGCCCATGCGATACAACAACAGCGCCGACGGATTACGCGCCTTGATGTCGTTGTATTGACGCATAAGAGGAGTCGCGTCTGAAGCGCCCGCCCGCCCGCGTGTCTCCTCGTCGGCAACGGGGCCGCACTTCATGGCGTGCCCGCCGCTCCGGGAAGGCTTTTTCGCCGGGTGCGCTTCGCCGGCGCCTTTTCGCCCGCCCGCTTTACCGCATCATCGACGGCTTTCCCGGCGCTCTTTTTCCGCGTCGTCTTTCCGCCGGCAGCCTTACTTCCTGCGCCGCCGGTCTTTATTGATGAAGTCCTTTTCGGCTTCTTCGTTTTAATAACCGCGGTCTCCTTTAACGACTCGGCGAGCTTTTCATGCTCCGCTGCGAAGCCGGCCGGGAGTATGGCAGTATCACCCACCTCGAAATAATGGACGTCCGCCGCCGCCCCTCCACCGGATGCTGCTTCTTTTTTCGCCACGGCCTTCTTTACCTCGAAGGTCTCCTCGTTATCGTTGTCGGCCGCCGGCGCGGGCGCCTTTTGGGCTTTAACGGACGCAGCGGGCATCTTCACGACCGGTTCTTCAATGACAATCGCCTCAAGATCGAAGACCGTCTCACCGCGCAATTCCAGCCCGCTGATCGGCCCTTTTTCCCTTATGTGGATGGCCGCCGGCTCCCTGTCGACCGAATCATCCTGCGGGATAATCGCATCAAGATCGAACGCCGTCTCGCTTCGCAGCGCCGGCCCCTTCACGGGAAGCGGTTCTTTCCCGGCGGCCGCCGGAGAGGCGGGGCTTTGTTGTCCGGGGAGTTTAGGCGTAAAATCAGCCGCACCTTCGCTTACGGGAGGCTTTCTGTCCACTTCGAACACCTCATGATCGGACGCCGCAGGTTGTGCCGTTGCGGCGTCCGCCGGCGACGGTTCCGCGACAATCGATTGTTCGGGTTTTGCCTCGATTTCAAAATCGGCGGGTTCGTCCCCGCCGCCGGGCTCTGCGGTTCCCTCTGCGGCGGATGCCGTTATGTTGACCTCGAAAAACGATGACTGGGCAGGCTTTTCAACCGGCGACGCGGAGGTTTTTGTCCGGTCGGGCGGCTCGAGCAGGACCGTCTCCTCTTCAGGAGCCGTCTCCGGCGGCACGAATGAATCAATCGCCGATCCCACCATTTTTTCTCGCGCCATCGCCTCGAATTCCTCGATTCGCGGCAGGTCCTCGATTTTATTCAGTCCGAAGTATTTCAGGAAGGTCTGCGTCGTTCCATAGAGAAGCGGCCGGCCCGGCTTCTCGCTTCTGCCGGCAACCGTGATGAGCCGTTTTTCGAGCAGCGTCTTCATCGCTCCGTCGGAAATGACGCCTCGTATCACCTCGATTTCCGCCTTGCTGATCGGTTGCTTATAGGCAATGACGGCCAGACTCTCCAGCGCCTGTATGGAGAGCTTCTTGGCCGCCTTCTCCTTGAAAATGCGCCGCACCCACGGGTGATAATAGGTGATCGTCCGGAACTGATATCCTCCGCCGATCTCGACGATTTCAAAAGGGTGACGTTCCTTCTGAAGCGCCATGTTGATCTTTTCCACCATACGGCGTATGCTCCGTGCATCGGGCCTGCCCGGCAGGACCTCCTTCAGATACCCGGCGGTCATCAATTCATCCGAAGCGAACAGCACCGCCTCGAGAATCCGAAGGTCGTCGGGAGCGCTCCCTGCTGCGGATTCGTTGCCGGTTTCGTCCCCGTCGACACCGTTCGGTTCATCAAAAACGTCTTCCGCTTCATGCATGCTCATTGTAATCCTCCTTCGGCTGTTTTTTTCCCGATACAACATTGCTCATCTCCGGCGATGCCCGTTTTCCTTCCTTCGCCTCCGTCTGCGGCATGCGCCGCATTACAAATATAGGGCCGAAATTCTCTTCCTGCCTGAAGGAAATTTCCTGCATCTTCACCAGTTCCAGAATCGCCATGAACGTCACCACCGCTACGATTTTCCGTTTATCTCCCGTAAAAAGCGACTCGAACCGCACCTCGCCGCGGTCGCACAGTATTGCAAGCACCCGTTCGATGCATTCGTCGATCTTCACCATGTCGATCTCGACGACATGCGGCGTTTCTCCGGTGGTCTCGGTCCGGTCGAGAATACGCTTGAACGCCGCCAGAAGATCGAAAATGCCGACATTCCCGAAGTCGACCTCCCGCCGCTCGGTTCCGGGTTCGACGACATCCGCCGCCCCGCGGGGAAATGCGCCGAAGTGCTCCGCTTCGAACGACCGCAGCGTATGCGCGGCTTCCTTGAATTTCTTGTATTCGAGAAGGTGGGCGATCAATTGATCCCGGTTGTAAATTCCCTCCTCCTCTTCGCCGCGCTCCGCACCCTCCTGCGGCGGCAGCAGCTCCCGCGCCTTGAGGCGGATGAGCGTCGCCGCCATATGCAGGTACTCCGAGGCGATATCGATATTGAGGTCGCGCATCAGATCGAGATATTCAAGATACTGCGTCGTGACCTCCGCCACCTTGATATCGATGATGTTGACTTCCGCCTTATTGACGAGATAAAGCAGAAGGTCCAGCGGACCCTCGAACAGTTCAAGCTTCACCTCGTATTCCCCGCGCTTCAGCGGCACGCGACGCCCTCAATTCCAGTAAGTAATGAGAAGGTTCTTCGGCGGTCCGGCCGCATCGGGGGCCGCCACTGCATGAATATCCGTCACAAACAAACCTCCCGGCTACGGCTTCGACAACCCGATTGAGGAGCAACCGCTATTCGACCGTTACGCTTTTCGCCAGGTTGCGCGGCTGGTCGATCTCACACCCCCGCCGCGCCGCAATATGATAGGCGAGCAGTTGTAAAGGAATCACCGAGAGCAGCGGGCTGAGCATGGGAATGGTTTTCGGTATATAAACGACATGGCGCGCATGCTTCTCGATCTCGCGGTCCCCTTCGGTGGCGACCGCGATGACGCTGCCTCCGCGTGCCTTGACTTCCTGTATATTCGAGACGACCTTGTCGTAGATGCTGTCCTTGATCGCGAGCACGACCGACGGCATGTCTTTGTCGATCAGCGCGATCGGGCCGTGCTTCATCTCCGCGGCGGGATACCCCTCCGCATGCACGTAGGAGATCTCCTTGAGCTTGAGCGCCCCCTCGAGCGCGACCGGAAAATTGTACGAACGTCCCAGATAGAGAAAATTATTGTGCTTCGCGTAGATTTTCGCGATCGCTTTGATGTGGTCGTTCTGCTTGAGAATCTTGCGCACCTGCTTCGGAACCGCCTCAAGCGCCTTTGCTATCGCTATCCCGTCGCTGTTGGAAATCCGCCGCATCCTGCCTAAAAGCAGGGTAAGCAGGGCCAGCACCGTCAGCTGCGAGGTAAAAGCCTTGGTCGATGCCACGCCGATTTCCGGACCGGCATGGAGATACACGCCGCCGTGGGTTTCGCGGGCGATGCTCGACCCGACGACGTTGCAGATGCCGAGCACCGTCGCCCCCTTGTAGGATGCCTCCCGCAGCGCCGCGAGCGTGTCGGCGGTCTCGCCTGATTGACTTATAACAAATATGAGGGTGTTCGGCTCAATGATCGGATTGCGGTAGCGGAACTCGGAGGCGTACTCGACCTCCACCGGGATGCCGGCGATCTCCTCGATCATGTACTCGCCCACCAGGGCCGCGTGCCAGCTCGTCCCGCAGGCGACGAGCACCAGCCGCCGTATGCCGCGCAGCTCCGGCAGCACGAGGTTGAG
>JAFGNB010000017.1 GCA_016927235.1 Chitinispirillaceae bacterium | reverse complement strand
TGCTTCGGATCGGAAAACGACTTCCGGCAGACCCCCTGCGGACATGAGGCATACCCCAGCAGCATGCAGTCGATCGGAGGGACGCCGTGTGAGGTACCGGTGCCGAGAAAGGTGAGGGTCATGGGGACAATATAGTATTCAGGGTTCAGGAGTCGGAAGAAAACCGTCGAGCCATTACGCTTTTAATAAAACGGCCGAATCGTTCAACCGCTCAGCCGCCTCTTTCGCACTACATTCCCTCCTGATAGAGCACCACCCGGTTCCTCCCGCTCTTTTTTGCCGCGTAAAGCGCTTTATCGGCGGTATCGATAAGCGCCTGTTGTGAAGGAGCGTTCTCTGGATAGGCGCTGCAGCCGATGCTGATGGTCACTTGAAGACGGCGATCGAGCGATATGACCGTATGCCGTTCAATGGCCGACCGTATGCGTTCGGCGGTAGTGAAGGCCCCCTTTTCACTGGTTTCCGGGATGATGACGACGAATTCCTCACCCCCGTAACGGGCAGGTGTGTCGTTGAGGCGGATTGATTTACGTATACACATCGCGATTTCTTTCAGAACCAGGTCGCCCACCGGATGGCCGTACGTGTCGTTGAATGTTTTGAAATGGTCGATATCCATGATAAGCAGCGCCAACGGGCGTTTGTAGCGACGTGAACGCTCGATCTCCCCGGCGAGCAGTTCCTGAAAGTGGCGGTGATTGTTGAGTTCGGTGAGTCCGTCGATTGTCGCAAGGCGTTCCATACGTTGGTAAAGAATGGCACGGATAAAAGCGACCGATGCGTTTTCGATGAGTGTGGTGAGGATCCGCTCGACATCCGGCGGGAACGCATCTGGTTCCTCGCTCTCGATGGAGAAGAGCCCGCGGCAGCGTTGTTCGTCGTCGATGATCGGGAAGATGATCAACGAGCGGATTGCGGGGGTGTTGATCTCATCGGGAACAAAACGGTAGTAACGGTCGGCACACTGCTGAAAGTCGGCGACCATGATCGATTTTCTCTTTTGAAAAACGAACGAATAGAGCCCGGCATTGATAGGAAAGGTAAAACCCGGAGCGAGATCGCTGGAGGTGCCGCTCACGCAGAGCACGGTCCCCACCCCTTTTTCCTCGTCGAAAACGACACCTATCTGCCGGGAGCAGGAAACCACGGTGGGGACGACCTCGAAAAGCACCTTAAAAACGTGTTCGGCTTTGAGTGCCGTAGTGAATTGGTGGCTCGCCTCATAGAACGTCTGAAACGTCCGCGCCGACTTTTCCTGAAGCGACCGCATCCGGGCGGTGGTAATGAGCGCCGCCGCAAGGTAGGAAAACCGTTTGAGGGTGTCCTTGTCCTGGTCTTTAAACGCCTGACGGTTGTTGCTGTCAAGCACCAAGGTGCCGAGCAGCTCGTTCTGTTCCGAAATGATCGGCACCGCTAGGATCGAGTTGATATGTTCTTCCGCGCCGTAATACTGGAGATCCGAATTGTACACATGAAGGTCGCCCGTCATAAACGAGCGCTTTTCAGTGCCGATCCTCCCGATAATCCCGCTTCCAAGCGGTATCGCAACCCCCTTGATGATATTGACGCTTTTCGAGTGGAATGAATTCAGGACGAAGGCCTGTCGTTTCGGATCGAAGATGAAACCGAGTGAAGAAAAGCAGCGGAAATTCCTGCTCATGAAATAGACGACGCTGGAAAGCAGGTCCTCGATTTCTTTGCTGTCACTACTCGAGGTATATTCGGAAAGGTTAACGGTAAACGCTTTTGTCTTGATAATATCCGGGGGGGAGGGCGGTTCGGGGAACGGGCCCTGTCCGATTGACTGAGGCAATGAGGCTTTGCGAGGGGCATAGCGTTCCAACCGGTACGAGGCGCTTAACAGCGCAGGCAACATTCCGGCACAAAGCAGGTAAAGATAACGGAAGGGATCAAGCAGCCGTTCATCCATCAGGGTGGCGGAAGTAACCGGCACACCATTGAAGAGCAGAAGCGCCAGTGATCTGACCGTCTCTCCAAGCGTGAAAATGAGAAAGGGAATAATCCATGAATAATTTTTTCCCGCAAGCCCTGTGGAGACCATCACCAGAAGCGCAAGCGGCGGTACCGGCAAAAGGGGTGATCCGGTGCCGTGAAGAACAAAATGGGCGGTGGACGTCAGAGCGAGTATCCGGATGAAAGAAAGGGGTGACGTTGGTGTGCGCAGGTATCCGATAACCATCAGGATGCACACTGCGGTAATGATAAGCGTGGCGATGGGATAGATGTGTGGAATAGTCTGAAAGGGCGCATCGAACCGTGTGCTGAACACGGCAATCGAGTAAGCGATAATCAGGATGTATTCAAGCAGCGTTTGGATTTTTTTAACCATCAATAACTGCCTGATAGCTTTATGATAATTTCAGGTAAATAACGCCGTTTTATATCAATGGGGTTGCCTATACCCGCTTCGCGTTCTATTTTCTGCTTGAGGCAAGAAGCAAAATTCATCTTCAGATTGTATAATATGCCGGGGAAAAAAGCAAAGAATTCAGGGGGGTGGAGAAGGGCCTTTTTTTCATTGCTCGGCAACGCGCGCTCGAGAAAATTTTTTACATTCCTTCTTCGGAAAAACCATAAGGCGCCGGCGTTCCATTTCCCGATCGATATAACATCAGTAAAGAATATCCTGCTCATTCTTCCTGAAGACCGCCTGCTGGTGCTTCATCAACTCAAGAATGTCATTTCGCTCATGACGCTTTACAAGCATGCCGCCGTCACACTGCTTTGCGAACGCTCGGCAGCGGCGTACATTAAAATGGTGCCGGGATTGAATCTGATAGAATATGATGCGCAGTATTATTATTCAGCCGGATTTTCTCGACTGGCCCAACAATTCCGCGGGTCAATCGACATCTGTTTTTTACTTGATACCGAGCCTGGCCTGCCTGTCCTGTACATGGCGGGATCGACGGCGGCGCCGGTACGGATCGGGTACGGCGATGCAGGCGAATTCCCTTTTCTCAACCTTCATATTCGCCCCTCGCCGAAACGGGTGTATCTCACCGACTGGTACTGCTCGATGGCCGAAATATTCGGCTCCAGACCGGGGGAGATCAGATGGCGTGTGGCGCAGAAAACGGTTGAGGAGGTGGATCATCTTATCAGAGAGCTGAAAATCAATCCCGACGTACCGCTTATCGGCTTTGATGCGCTCCATTTTCTGCATGCTTTCGGAATCGCATGGACCGAAAGGTTCATGCACCGGGTTAATGATCTTCACCTGGGAACCATCTATTTTCATGTCGAAGATACCAGGTCGGAAGAGGAACTCGTCTGGCTTTGCAAACAGAATCTTCCCTCTTTTGCCGATCTGAGCGCCTCACGCCTTGCAGCGCTGGTCAGCAAATCGAGATTCATCGTATCAGGTAATACACCGATGTACGCGCTTGCCGGTCTTTTACATCGTCCCGCATTTGGGTTTTTCAGGGAGGATGCGATTTCCCGTTTCTGCCCGCAGAATCTGCTGCTCAAAGGAATCGTCTACTCCGACCGGCCGGACGATGAGGCGATCGAACGGATGATCGACCTGATCGGCAAACCCGCAAAGCGCCCGCAGGAAAAATAAGCGCCCCCCCGAGGGGGGCTGCGCCGCACTGCGGGAAGCAGTTTTTCAAAAGGAAGGCGGCACCGCAAAATCGTGTAAATAGTTCACGATTCTATATCTTTTTATACAGGTCGGCGGGGGTAATGCTATTTTTTGCTTCATGAACGCTCCAGCCCCTATTCCCTTGCGTGCCGGGCCGATCCGCCTTCTTTTCGATCATGGGATGCTCTGTTCGGTGTATTATGGTACTGTTGAAGTCGTCCGCCGCATCTACATGGCGCTGCGCGATCAACACTGGAATACCATCCCTTACAGTATTGACAATCTTTCTGTTGAGCGGAGCAACGCCTCGTTCAGCCTGTCATTTGACGCACGGCACGATGCCGCCGGCATTGTCTTTTTTTGGCACGGGGCGTTTGAGGGTACTGCGGAAGGCGTTGTAACCGTCACGATGCACGGTGAAGCGAAAAGCACCTTCCTGCGCAACCGGATCGGCTGGTGCGTACTGCACCCGCTTACGCTCTGCAAGGGATTGCACTGCACACTTGAGAAATACGTCGGCTCCACGGAAAAGGCCCGCTTTCCCGGCAACGTCATTTCCCCCCACCCGACGTTCGTCGGTTTGCGGGGAATGTCCTACCCCGTCGAATCGGAAGTGAATTGTTCGCTCCGGTTTATGGGCGATATCTTCGAGACCGAGGATCAACGAAACTGGACCGATGCATCGTTCAAGACCTATTCGACGCCCCATTCGCTGCCGATACCGGTAGAAGTCACTGCGGGGAAGCGTCTCGATCAGCAGGTGACGATCTCACTCGTGGGCGCTGCCAAAACGACAAAGGCCAAGCCGGCGGCGCCGGTGATCGATTTCAAGAATTCGTTCATCGGCGATACCCGACCTCCTCGGCTCGGCTTGGGATGTTCCTTGCAGAAGCCGCTGCAGCGGGATGTAACGGAAAAACTCTCGGCGTCGGGGCTTTCGCATCTGCGTTTCGATGTCAATCCTCACCGAAACGATCTCGATGCCGAATTGTCAAGAGTCGCTTCGGTATGCGGGAGGATCGGTTGCGAAGCGGAGGTCGCACTTCATCTGACGGCCGGTTTCCAGAAGGAACTCGCCGATTTCACGGCAACGCTCCGCGTATGCGACGTTCCGCTCTGCCGCCTGCTGGTGCTGCGCATCGATGGAACGGTGCCGCCGCCGGAGATGATCGATACGGCGCACCGCCGTCTCGCGGGGCTTATCGGCGAAGCGAGCATCACGCTGGCAACCGGCCGCTCCTTCGTTGAAATCAACAGGGCGTTGCCGCTGAATGGCTTCTACGGCGCGCTCTGTTTTCCGGCAACCCCGCAGGTCCACACCTTCGACGATCGCGCCGTGATGGAAAACCTGGAAGGATTATGGGAGTGCATCAGCTTCGCGCGTACAGTTGCCAATAGGAAACCCATCGTTGTCTCTCCGCTGACGCTTCGTCCCCGTAAAGACCCCGCACGACCGCAAAAAAACGGCGGCGCCGATCCGCGTCAACAAGAGCTTTTCGGCGCGGCGTGGCTCACCGGCGTTCTTTGCGTCTGCATTCAGTCGGAGCTCCACAGCCTTACCTGCTTCAGCGATGTTGCCGGTCCCGAGGGGATCATTAGTGACGACGGGACCGAACAGTTTCCGCTCTTTCATGTCCTTTCCTCGGGGATAACCGATGCCGCTTCGGTAAGTGCGTGCATGACGGCAGGCGAAGGTCCGGCAGTTGCTGCGGTCAAGGCGCACACGGTTTCGGGGTATGTGCTCCTTCTATCAAACATGACCGGTACCACGACGGCACTGACCCTCACCGGCCTTCCCGGCAACGGTTCCATCGCCCGTCTCGACGCTTCAACGGTCCTCCGTGCGCGTCTGGAAACGTCGTTCTGGGAAAAAACGCGCCAACCGCTCGTTCCGGCGACGCCCGGCGGGGAGTATGCCGTAGCCCTGCAGCCGTACGGCGTAACACGAATCGAGCTGCCGTCGTAAACCGATCAACCCTTCGCGTCGTCCGCTTCCCGTTCGCTGTGCGCGGCGCTGTCGCGGTTATCGATCAGTTCGCGCTCAAAATAAAGAATGTCAAGAAACCGGTCGGCATGCTCTTTTTCAAGCGTCTCATCGCACCGCCTCGCGGCGATATCAAACTGCGAGCGGCGACGGCGAAGATCGATAAGATAGATCTCCTCCTGATCGTTCGAGTCGGCGAAATCCTGCTGATTACATCGTGCGGTCTCGAACAGGTCGATTGCGAAGCCGCGACACCGGTAGGCGCTCTCGCTGTACCCGTTGTCATCGCATATCCAGGCGGCGAAGACCGTGGCCCAAGCTGCATCGGCGAAGAATCCTCTGTTGCGCATGATGAGGCTGTAACATAAAAACGCATTGGCCGTTTCGGGAAATAAACTGTTGTTGAGCTGCGCGAGATAGGCTTCGCTCCGGACGATCTCACGGTCCGCCTCATCACCCTGCACAATCTCAGGGGCGCAGTAGCCGCACAAAGGACACCGCTGGATCCAGAGATAGACCGACGAACGGAGTATATGCGTCGGACGTCCGTCGAGATCACGCTCACCGACATCCCCCAGCGAAAGGTTTCCCATCGGGTGCTGGCTTTTTGCCCCGCAAATAAAACATTGCTTATCGGAGAGATAGACGGTTGTCACGGCGGTCTTTCCTTCAGTGGCGAAGTGTTAAGGTTGAGTGTTCCTGCGATTGAACTCGTGATCAACGAAACTCCATATCATATCGGGAACCAGCACGACAAGCAGCGGAATCGGCGCGAACTGCTTCTGCGCTATGCTCCAGGCCGTGCACCCGGCAACCGAACCGGCTGCAAGAGCTACCATGATACCGCCCCGCACCTTGTGTTTTTCCCGGCATTGAAGGTATCCCGGCAGAAAGAGGGACGCGAAAAGTTCCCGGTTCTCCCGTGAGCGGTCAAGTTCACGGAAGGTATTGACTTGAGGCGGGGTGGGCTGCATGGAGGTGTCTTTCCGCGCTGCGCGCACCTGCTGTTCGATATCATAACTGGTGAGGCCGCTGCGCCGTTTCGCGATCCATTTCGATTCGGACATACCGAGTCGCTCCCACGGCCTGCTGAAATACTCGCCGATACCGATGCCGTATTTGAGCAGCTGCTCGACCTTTGACATCGGCAGCTCGTTTTCCTGAATAAGCTTCCACTCGGTAAGCGAGAGGCCGAGACGCTCCCAGGGTTTACTGTCGTCTTGGGAGAAAAGGGAAACGGAGAGGAGAAGCAGAAGCGAAATAAAAGAGCACATAGAGTCTGGAGAAAAAAAACGTTCAAATACTACCGGAAGACGGATGTGATTGTCCATGGTATGAAAATATGTTGAATGTGAGAAGAAGGGCAAGGGAGGGAAAGGGTGCGAGGAGCCGGGCCGACTTTTTGGTCCGGTCATTTCGACAACCTCAATGCATCGCTCCACTTACGGTGTGCGAAAAAGAGATTCCGGACAGACGCTAGGTAAAAGTAATAAAAAAAAACGCATACATCAGAGCGATGCACTCATCTATAACCGAACGAACGCCTTTGCTTGATTTCCACCAGAACCGGGGGTCATAATCGGGATCGATAACGGCGACTGAACCTATTTTAATTGATTTTCCGAGCGCACGTTTGAACAGGAGCGTACTTCGACGCGTATGTGTTGCCTGTGAGCAGAGATCAAATTTTCTGAAGGGACAACGTGTGCTGTCAATCCATGTTCTCAAAGCGACTGCAGAGGTGTAGGTGCGGTCGACCAGTGTGTGCGTGGAAGGGACGACGACAATTATGGAGTCGGGTATGGAGAGCCGCTTCAGTGTTGCGGCACCCAAAGCAGCATAGTTCTTATAATCTTTTAGATACGAGCCCGATTCGAGAGGCCCTCCGGTAACGAAGACGGCGCGGTATTGGTATCGACCGAAAATGCGGGTGACGGACTGAAGACAATAATCGGGTACCCACCCTTCGACGATAAGCGCCTCGCCTCCAAGCGGCGAACAGGGAGCCAAAAAAGGGTGGACTGATAGCGAAAAGAGAGTAAGCAGGAGCAGTAAGGAGAGAAAGACAACCGCCCATCCTGCACCTGTCGGCATGTAACATGGTTTACGGGTAATGAGGTGGATTCGCATGGAATAATTATCAATGGGAACCTTGCTCCAGATGAAAAAAATAATAAGTGGGGCTGCATTAAAGAAGAAAGTATTTTCCGTAACAGTGCCGTGGCGTTGACGACAGTATCTTCACCATTACTTGAACAACCAATAAATAGACAGTATTTTCTCCCAGGGAGGGTTGTTTATCGTACCTTTAAGGTATCCATGAAACAGTTCATTACGTCCCGCTTCCGGAGGCGAACATGATATGATCAGGAGTCGAATGAAGGCTATATCGGGTATTGCACTACTCTTTTGCAGTTGTCTTATCGGGAAATCGGCAGAGGAGGCATTTGAAAAAGGAGTCCGACTGGCGCAGGAAGGTAACGTAAAGCAGTCATTCAAGGCATTCCGGTATGCAGCCAGAAAGTCACCCGACAGCGCCCGGTATCATTTTGCAGCAGCACAGACTTCACCCGATCAGAACACCGCCTTCATGTATACAAAATACGCATGGGAAAAGGGGCTTAAAAGCCGGATGGTTTTTTTGGCGCTGATAAAACGTTCATTCCATGTTGATAAAGAAAAGAAACTCGAATACGCTCTTTCACTTTTCGGGGAGCTTCCCGACAGTGTTGCCACGCCGGTTTTCAAGGGAGAGCTATTTTATGAATTCGGAAAAGCCGACAGCGCCTATGCGCTCTGGAATGCGGAATTTAGAGCAACGCGACAGGGGTATCTCTGTCCTAAAATCGCACAGGCACTCGTACGACAGGGAAAAACTGAAGAGGCCATCGATTTTCTCAATCAATGCCGCGATGAAAAGCTTCTCGATGCCGAAGGGTATGGAAGCCTGGCATCATTGTATGCAACGCAATACAATTTCAGTGAAGTTGATCGCTTATTCGGCGAATTGGCAAAAAGCAACCTGTATAACGATCAATTACGCTTGGAGAACGCCACCTACCTCGTTTTCAATGGCCGTTTCAAAGAAGCTGAGCCGCTTATTACCCGGCAGATCGGTCCGGGTTCCCCGTTTGTAAAAGCATTATTCAGATTGCGTTTCCGTTTATTGCTGATGTATGGCGAACTGATGCAGGGTCATTTCGAAAGGGTCGATACATTGCTTGCCGCAGTTCCGCCCGACACCGTTCTAAATGAAAAAGCGTCGGAGTTGTACAAGGCGCTGAGAGCATACTGTAAAAACGATACCGGCGCTTTCGAAATGCTGAGAAGGGCGCGCGGTAACATCCCCGCCGAGCCGGTGACGGCCGTTTTAACTGCGCGTGCCGCCTTACCGTTAAAAAAATACAGGGAAGCGGCGGCGATATATCGTCAATTACCGATCATGGTGTTGTGGTCCCCGCAGATTGTCGCCGAACGGGCTCGGGCGGTTTCCCTTGCCGGTAATGACGATGAGGCATTGAAAATCATCAGTTACATGCATCAAAAACGGATATTCTCACGCCATTCTTTAGAGTTGTTCAGGAACCTTGCCCTAAAAAAGGACCTGATCGATAAAAGCGAGGCCGCCCAAAAATTTCTTGAGGAGCGGTACAGCAACGATATCGGCCTCAAATGGAAGGGCCTTCTGCTGGCGATTAAAAATGAAAAGATCGATTCCGCGCTCACCATAGCACGGCAGCTTTCGACGGTCTATCCCGACGACGAGCGGTTTTCATTGACAGTACTCACGCTGCTTTTAATGAAAAGGGAGTATCGTCAGGTTCTGACCGAGGTGCAGAACAGCTCGCTTCCTCCGAGAAAACTCAAGCCGATCGAAGCTGCCGCCTGGAAAGGGACTGGCGATACGGCTCGGGCGATCGAAGCATATGAATGCGCCGTAAAGGACCGAAAGGAGCCGTTGCTCATGATGCAGCTTGCCGAAATGTACTTTCAGACGAAGTCATATGAAAAAGCAATCGGGCTCTACACTCACCTGCTCGGCGACACTGCCGACTCGCTTTTCGGCGACAGCCTGAAGGTGGCGGTACTGCTTAACAATAATGCGTGGACGATGATGACCGCAGGGGGGCAGGACCTCAAACCGGCGCTTGCCATGGCAAAAAAAGCGTATGAGCTGGTGCCGCAAAATGTGCATATTCTCGATACGTATGTTTCAATACTGCTGGAAGCGAAAAAATACAAGGAGTGCATTGCCCTTCTTGAGACGAACAATTCCGCATTGACCCAGAAACGGCTGCTGTGCCATCTTTCCCGCGCCTGGGAAAAAAGGGGAGACAGGAACAAGTCGAAACGGTATCTCGAAGATGCATTGAAAGTGAAAAAAGAGGATCAGAAACTGGCTGTCTTATTATCTGACGAAGAGATTAACGGGGAGATTATCCGATTATCTGAAGAAAAATAATCGGTAATTATGTAGTGGATTCCGGAAGCCGTTAAAACCGCGCTTCTCGGCATGCGAATAAACTGCAGCGTAGTGGTGAAATTCGGTCCGAATGAGATCATTGTCTGCCGTGAAGCGTGCGGTGATTATTTTAATTGAGTAAAAGTTCCGTGCGGTTGTTCTTGTATGTGCCAGAAATTTCATCAGTTATTTCAGAAAAAAAAACACGGCATTCCGATCGCCATGGTTACCGCCTACGATTACCCGACCGCCCGTATCGAAGAGGAGGTGGGAATTGATGTAATTCTGGTCGGCGATAGTGTCGGTACGAATGTACTTGGGTACGAAACAGAGCGCGAAGTAACGATGGCCGATATGCTGCACCATCTCAAGGCGGTTGTCCGGGGCGCACCGGAGAGTTGCGTCATGGCGGACCTGCCCTATGGTGCGGCACCCGACCCCCAAACAGCCTTCGAGAATGCTCAAACACTTACCCGGGCGGGGGCCCGAATAGTAAAAATAGAGGGATGGGAAGAGCGCACAGCGGTCGTTGCCGCACTTTCCGAAAGGGGTATCGCCGTTTGCGGCCATATCGGGTACAATCCCCAGGTTCATGGACCGAAAGGTCGTGTCTTTGGTAAAGAGGCGTCGGTTGCGCTTGAGCTGATCCGCAGCGCACAGAGCCTTGAGCGGGCGGGCGCAATGATGTTGATTGCCGAAAAAATTCCGGAAGAGCTTGGTCGCCTGATCTCCTCAATGCTCTCCATTCCCGCCATCGGCATTGGAAGCGGCAGGTATTGCGACGGACAGGTGCTGGTGTTTCACGACATTGTCGGTCTGGCCTGGCGGACATTCCGTCACGCCCGGGCATATACCAATATTAAGGAGTCGACAACTGCTGCTCTGCTGCAGTTTAAGACGGATGTCGCAAGCGGCGCTTTTCCCGCAGAGGAGCAGGTCTCGCACCTTTCTCGGACAGTGCTCGATGAGGTGGCAGGGGCCGGCAAAGGGTGGTGAAGAAAGTTATTTTCCTCTCCATCACCCAGAGGTATATTTCAATTATCAGAAATGCGGCAGTGTCGTCTTAAACGGTTAATTTAGTTGTAAGTCCCGATATAGTGCTTCCGATGATGGCGGCCTTCCTCTCGCCTCTTTGATTGACGGGCGATAACGGTCGGCATGTCAAAAGAGGTGATGCACGCCACCTTCCTTCCATATCCCTTTGAAAAGGGGAGTGTATATATATGATAGCAAAATGGTTTCGAAGAACCGGTTACAGTGTCGTCGCAGTATTCGTTTTCTGCCTGATCGCCGGATGCGGGGACGGGAAAAAAGGGCGACAGCAGGCGGACGCTTCAGGCGTTCCGGATTCATTCCCGCGCACTCAAACGCTTTATGTCGGGGGCTTTCAGTGGGGCCCTCCGGCAAGCTTCAATCCGCTCGCCGTCACCCCGGCATGGCCCGTTACCGGCAACATGAACCTCATTTATGAGGCATTGTTCGGATACGATCTGCTTGACGGGTCACTCAAGGGAATTATCGGGAAATCGTACGCAATCCGCGACAGCGTCATGGAGATTGAGCTCTACGAGAATGCACGGTGGCAAAACGGCGTTCCTCTTACCACCGATGACGTCATTTATTCGTATACCCTTCATAAAAAATATGCAACCAACTTCAGCACCGTATGGGACTTCATCACGGACATTATACAACTCGACGATCACCGGATCGAATTTACGCTGAACCAAGAAAACGACAATCCCCTCATCATGCGTGATATCATCGCATCGGTCCAGATCCTTCCCCGGAAGGTGTTTGAAGCGCTGGAGAAAGAGTCTTTTGAAAAGATTGCGGCTGAGGCGGGTACCGCGCCGACCAACGCCGATGTGCTCAATAAAGTCCGTGAGTGGAAAAATGACGAAAAGCCCCTCGGGTCGGGGCCGTATACACTTGAAACCTATACCGACGACCGGATCGTCCTCAAACGATTTGACAATTACTGGGGCAACTCGCTTTATGGAAAGAAACCTCCGGCTCCGATATATATCATTCATCGCGCCTATGAGAGCAACGACAAATTCAATCAGGCGCTCCAGGAGGGTAATCTCGATATTTCTCAGACTTTCTGCCCGAAGATATGGGAAAAATTCGAGTACGGCGTCGGTACCTGGTATGCAAATGAGCCCTACTACATCCCTGGAATCATTCCGGCGCTGCTGATGAGCGTGACGAAAAAACCATTCAGTGATGTCAATTTCCGCAGGGCAGCGGCTCATGCCATCGATTATGAAAAAATCCGCACCGAAGCGCTCTATGGTTATTCTCCGGAGTTGCAGCCCGGATTGATCGTTCCGTTCGGTACGGAGAAGGAGTTTTTTTCCGCCGATGATGCCGTTTCCTTCGGCAGACTTTACGATCCGGATGAAGCACGAAGGATCCTTAAAGAGGCCGGCTATACGTGGGGAGCCGACGGAATGCTTACCATCACCACTCCAAAAGGGAAACCGATTACCCTTTACGCCACCTGTCCGAAAGGTTGGACCGACTGGGAAGCGACCATTAAAATCGCCGTTGCCGGCATGCGGTCAATCGGAATCAATGTGCAGGAAAAATTCCTCGAATATCCCGATTGGGACAACAGCCTTAAGAGCGGTATGTTTGATTTTTCGATGAAGACTCCACTCCCCGAACAGGCTGCATCGCTCCCCTGGTCCCGTTTCGACCAGGTAATGTCCTCAAAAAATGTACTACCCGTTGGCGAAGTGATGTATCGCAACGAGGGACGCTATCGGAATGAACGTGCCGACAGGCTCCTTGCCGCCATACCGAAGATTTCCGATCCAACAACACTCAAACAGACGTATCGTGAGCTCAACAGACTTTTTATGAGCGAGATGCCGATAATCCCGCTTATGTATCGTCCCTGGTTGTTTTATCAATTCAATACAACCTATTGGTCGAATTTCCCAACTGATAAAAATCCTTATGCCCCGCCCCAATGCCTGATGGTCGGGGCGGGCGTTCGTGCGCTCTGGGGTATAGTTCCGTCTGGAAGTAACTGATTTGAAAAAAGATGCGGCGTCTATTACGAAAAATGCGAATGTAAAAAGAGCTGTTTTGTTTGGTGATCGTCAAACCCAGTTCATATATTCTTACACTATTTTAAGATTTTGAAAGTCAGCAACAGTAGGAAGCACCTTTAACCGGGAAAAGGATATGATCAGTATGAAACACTTGTCGCTGCTGAAGTTCATGGTGATCGGCGCTCTGTCGTGCGGTATTATTTCTTGTCAACAAAAAAAGCCGGGTACGGTAACCGAAGAGGGATTCCCGCGGGAAAAAACGCTCTATTTGGCCGGGTTTCAATGGGGCGATCCGAACACCTTCAATCCTCTCAGTGACTGGCCTGCATTTCCCGTAGGCGGTAAATACAACCTTATGTATGAACCGCTGGTGGTGTTCAATTCGATTACGGGAAAAATTGAAGGGCTTCTCGCCGATTCGCCGGAGCGGACCGATTCGACGATTTCGGTGAAGATGAATCCCATGGCCCGCTGGAGCGACGGCAAGCCGCTTACGTCGGCCGATGTAAAATTTACATTTGAGATAGGAAAGCGTTTCAAGGGCGCCCCCACCGCCTATGTGTGGGACTTTATTTCGGATATCACCGTCGATACGGTCGTCGATTCCTCCGCAAGCGGCGAAATGAAACTTGAAAAGATCGTTTTTTTCATCAACAAAAAGGAGCGCAACAACCCCCTCGTCGTCATGGATATCCTGCAGAACATTCGAATCGTGCCCAGGCATTCGATCGAGGCGCTGCTTGCGGAGGCAGGCGGTGAACTGGCCGAGCTGCAGAAACTCAAATTCGACAAGGATCCGGTCGTTTCGGGACCGTACAATCTATTGCGATACTCTAACGAAAAAATCGTTCTCAAACGACGAGACGACTATTGGGGGTGCATGGCGCTTTATAACAATCGGCTTCCCCAACCGGTCTATATCATTCACCCCATTTACAAAAGCAACGACCATTTCAGCATCGCGCTGCAGCAGGGCAATCTCGATATTTCGGCAACTTTTATTCCGCGCATTTGGTTAAAGGCAAAGGAGGGTGTCGCCACGTGGTATAAGAAAGAACCCTTTTTTATCCCTGCAACCATCCCCATGTTGCAGATCAACACCACCCGTTACCCGCTCTCCGATAGAAATGTACGGCGCGCCATGGCCTATGCGATCAATTACAAGGATATCCGCGAACTTGCGGTGTCCGGATACAGCCCGCCGATCCTTTCGGGGCTTATCCTTCCTTTCGGAGTGGAAGCGGATTACTGCAATGCCGAAGATATTCAGAAATACGGCGTGTCCTACGACCCGGAAAAGGCAAGGGCAATCATGAAAGAGGCGGGATATACGTCGGTATTCGATGCGGACGGGAAGCTTAACCACGTGAAAAACGCAAAAGGTGAAAAGGTTCCCACCATGTCTGTCAAATCTCCCGCGGGCTGGTCCGACTGGGAGTCGATGGTTCAAATCGCGGTCAAGGGGATGCGGGCCGCAGGAATTGACGTCCGCGAAGGGTTCGTGGACGCAAGCCTTTACTGGTCGTGCATGCCGGTGGGAGACTTCGACCTCCTGATGCAGAAGCCGGTGCCTGAGGTGACCCCGTCGAAACCCTGGTCGCGCTTCGATGCGGTCATGTCGTCGAGGAACTGGAAGCCCGAGGGCGAGAAGATGAACGAGAACCAGGGGCGATACAATAATCCCTCAAGCAAAGATTACAACCCCGAGGTCGACAACCTGCTCAAACGGATCCCAACGCTTACCGATAACGAGGAAAAAATAAAGGCATACCGTCAATTGAACATTATCTTCATGCAGGATATGCCCGCACTGCCGCTCGCCTATCTGCCGGAACAATTTTATGAATTCAGCACGAGAAACTGGATCAACTTCCCCACCGAAGAAAACTCCTACGCACCGCCGCAGTGTCTCTGTTACGGCGCGGGGACCAAGGCGCTCTGGGAAATAAAATCCGTAGCGGCGGAATAGGAGTTCGCATGCTGAAGCGCTATCCGACAGTGCGGTACATTGTTACAAGGGGAGGATGGTATTTTCTTACCTTTCTTGTGGCGGTGACGCTCAATTTCTTCCTTCCCCGTATGGGAAAAAGCAACCCTATCGACATCATCATGGCAAAAGTGGGGGGGGGGCTTGATACCAAGGCCGCGCAGGCCAAAGAGGAGGCCTACCTCAAGGAGTTCGGCCTGGTTGAACTTGATGCGCAGAAAAACATACGGCGGAGCGCCGACGGCAAACCGGTCAGGACTCCGGTGTGGAAGCAGTTCCGCAACTATGTCGGGATGTGTCTGCGGGGTGATTTGGGGACTTCGTTTCTGAATTATCCGAAGAAGGTCGTCGACATTATCAAGCAGGCAATCCCATGGACGATCGCATTGCAGCTGCCCACCATTATTTTCGGATGGATCATCGGTAACGTCCTGGGTGCACTGGCGGCCTACCGGCGGGGTATTTTCGACGGGGTGTTTTTTCCGCTCGCGCTTCTGGCAAATGCGATGCCTTTTTTTGCATTCGGGATGCTGCTCATGTATTTATTCGCCATCATCTGGCCGATTTTCCCGGCGGTTGGAGGATATGCAGGCAATCTGGTGCCGACCTTGAGCTGGACTTTTTTATCTAGTATGGCTTATCATTATATACTTCCATTTTTTTCCATTTTCCTGATTCTGGCAGGCGGCCAGGCAATCGGCATGCGGTCAATGTGCATTTATGAGCTCGGTACCGATTACGTCAAATATGCAAAATGGCTCGGTGTCAGAGAGAATAAAATTCTCATGTACATGTTCCGTAACGCAATGCTGCCGCAGCTCACCGGCCTTGCGCTTTCCATCGGACAGATGATCGGCGGAGCGCTTATTACCGAGATGATCTTTTCGTATCCGGGGCTCGGGATGGCGCTTCTGACGGCAATCCAGGGGAATGATTACCCGGTAATACAGGGATGCACCCTGCTGGTAACGGTGAGTGTGTTGTGCGCCAATTTCATTGTCGATATTCTCATCGGTTTTCTTGATCCGCGTGTCAAGGCCGGAATAGCAGGGGGGGGGAAATAATGAAATTGCTCTTGAATTTACTGAAAACCCCCATGTTCGTCATTGGAACCACTATATTTTTCGGAACTGTTCTAGTGGCGCTGTTTGCGCCGATGATGTACCATGTCGATATCATCGCCCGCGTGGGCATGCCGTACATGCCTCCCGGAAAAGAGCACCTGCTCGGAACCAACCATCTCGGCGTAGATATGATGAGTCTGCTGATCAAGGGGCTGGGCTCTTCGCTTTACGTGGGATTCCTGGCGGGAATGATCGCCACGGTGACCGGAACGCTGCTGGGAATTTACGGCGGATTTAAAGGCGGCTGGCAGGACGACTTTATCACACTTATTACCAACCTCTTCCTGGTGATTCCCACGTTTGTCGTACTCATTCTGATCAGCAGCAGTCTCAAAGAAGGAAGGTCGCTGGCGCTTATCGCCGGGATCATCGGAGCCACCGCATGGACATGGAGCGCCCGCGCGGTACGCGCGCAGTCGGCAAGTATTAAAAGCCGCGACCACATCGCACTTGCCCGTGTCAATGGCGAGGGGACGCTGAAGATCGTGGTCAAACAGATTCTGCCGTATCTTTTTTCGTATGTATTCATGGTGTTCATCATGCAGACGGCAAGCGGCATTCTTTCGGAAGCCTGCATCAGCATGATCGGCCTGGGGCCGTATGATACCGTTTCGCTCGGAACCATCCTCAACGAAGCGATGAGGAACGAGGCGCTCGGTGACGGCGCCTGGTGGGCGTTTATCCCCCCCATGATCCTTATCACCATTATTGTTTTTGCACTCAATTTCATCAATACATCGATGGAGGGCGTTTTTAACCCGCGCCTGCGGAAATAGGAGCTCTCATGCCGATTTTTGAAGTTGATAATCTCCATCTTCACTACCTTACCCGCTTTGGCGCTAAAATTCCCGCGGTAGCCGGGGTCACGTTTTCCATGGAGAAGGGCGAAGTGCTCGGTATCGCCGGGGAATCGGGATGCGGCAAGTCGACCCTGGTCAACGGATGCATGGGGCTGTTCATCCCGCCGCTCTGGCCCACCTCCGGAAATGTGCGGGTTGACGGCGAATCGATCATGGGTCGATCGCCGAAGGATGTGCGTAAGAATATTCTTGGAAGAAAAGTGGCCATGATCCCGCAGGGCGCATTCAATTCGCTTAATCCCACCCGTAAAATCAAAGATCAGGCCGCCGATATGATCGTCAGCCATGAAAGCAATGTGGATAAGAAGGCGCTCTATGAACGGCTGCGTCAGCGTTTCGATTTAATCGGCATGGAGACCGAAAAGGTGCTTGGCGCCTATCCCATTCAGCTGACGGCAGGCACACGGCAACGCTGCGTTATCGGCATTTCAACGCTTCTTGATCCGAAAATGGTCATCGCCGACGAGCCGACCTCCGCGCTGGATGTGACCACGCAGAAGGCCGTCATCAGGATGATTTTCGATCTGCTCGACAAGCAGATTTTTTCAACGATGATTTTTATTACCCACGAGCTGCCCCTGCTCCGCCATGTGGCCAACCGGATCGCGGTCATGTACGCAGGAGAATTTGTCGAGCTGGGGACAACCGATCAGGTGATCTTCGATCCGCGTCATCCGTACACAAAGGCGCTGATGGGTGCGATGCTCAGCGCCGAACCGGGTCAAAGGCAGCGTAAACCGGTGGCGATCGAAGGGGCACCGCCCAATCTGGCATATCCGATCTCCGGCTGCCGGTTCGCCGAGCGGTGTCCGCAGGTACGGCCGGAGTGCAGGGTGAACAAACAGGAGATCCGTATTGTTGCCGACCGACAGGTGAGGTGTGACTATGCCGAGTGAGACGACCATCTTTTCCGCAAAAAACCTGACCTGCGTCTTCGGCCATGGTAAAAAAAGCACCAAGGCAATCGATGACCTCACCTTTTCCATCGCCGACCAGGAGATCGTTTCGCTCGTCGGCGGATCGGGATGCGGAAAAAGCGTCCTTGCTAAAATTATGCTCAATCTTATCAAACCGACGTCCGGTGAATTTCTCTACAAGGGAAAACCCATTATCGACCAGCGCTTCCACTGGCGTGAGGTACAGCCGGTTTTTCAAGACCCTTTCAGCTGCTTTAACTTCTTTTTCACCATTCGCGACCAGCTTAAAGCCTCCTTCGGCATCATGAAAACGAAGCCGTCGAAAAAAGAGATGGAGGAGCGGGTCGACCAGGCGCTTCTTGCCGTCAATATCGTTCCGTCGGAAATCCAGGGGAAATACGCTTTCGAGCTTTCGGGCGGGCAGATGCAGCGGATGCTGCTCGCTCGAATCTTCATCCTGCGGCCGGCGGTGCTCATCGCCGATGAGCCGACCAGCATGGTTGATGCATGCGTACGGGCCAGCATCCTCGATTACCTCATGAAGCTGAAAAAAGAGCTCAGCATGACGATCGTGTTCATAACCCATGATATCGGCCTGGCGTATTATGTAAGCGATCGTATTTTCATCATGCATCGAGGAAAAATCGTCGAACAGGGGACCCCGGACGATGTTGCTCTGAAACCGAAAAACGAGCATACGATGAAACTGCTCGACGATATTCCGGATATCCATAAGAACTGGATCAGCCGGTAGCGGCCGGGGGAGGTCTGGGGAGGCGTACTCCGAAAAAGTACCGTTGCACGGGTGGGGGTTTGCGGGGCAAAAAAAACGAGGCGGTTGTCCATGAAAAAACATACTGTTTTCAGGGGGACGTCCTTCGGCCGTGGTAGTTTACTAAACGGACAATATGAACCGGAAAAAGGGTTTATTCCACTCTTACAGTGAACGAGACCCTTTACACGACTCTCAAGGAGGGGTGGTTGATGCCATTTAACAAAATATGCCTGGTGCTGGTGTGCGGGGGCGCCCTATCGGTTGCCTTTACAAAGGATGACACGCCGTCGGATACCTCCGCGTTCGCTGATTTTCTGAAGTCGTTCGGAATAACGGAGCCCGAACTGCAGTCAAGGATCGGTTCGACCACCATGTTCGGGGGCTCCTCGCCGGTTTCCTTTTCCGGAGAAGGGCGGGTCAAGCTGCAGCACCACCTGCTGAAAAGCGATCAGGAGTGGATGGTACCCGACCGCAGTTATATTCAGTCGGGCTGGGAAGGAAACGAAAGCCTGATTCGAATGGGAATGGTTGCACGCGCCGGAAGAAATACCGTACTGTATTCGAAAATCGGTTTCCAGAATACGTTTCCGGGAATACGGTGGAACAGAGACGCCGACGTTGAGGACGGGTCGATACAGGCACAGACCCCTCATGATAAAAGTCTGGTGACCGCAAATATTCATGAGGATATGAGCGCGGGTATCGCCCTCCGCACGGTTCCCGCGTCGTTCTGGCTGCGCATGGGCAACATCAACTGGGTCGAGGCGTCGCCTTTTACCATCTGGAAGGCACAGCCCCGCACATTCGCCTGGGAGTTCCTACCGTATGAAATCGAGCAGCCGATCGGACGCTACTATGAATACAATATCGCCAACGGCGAGAAAGCGGGACGCGCCGCGTGGCACAAAAAGCCGTTCAACGGCATTGATTTTGAAAGCATCAGTCTTCCGGGCCGTCTCTACCTGAATGTGCTGTGGGCTGCCGGCGAGCGCTACGACAACTATGAACGGGAGTATATCGATTTTGCCGGCGACCGTTGCTATACCGAAAGCTTTCCGCTGAAAGGCACCGGCATCGGCGATTCATACCGGCACTATTTTCATATCCGTCTGGCCAGACTGAAAATGCTCGGTGATCTGACGGTCGCCGCCAATTTCAACCGCATGGATTACACGGACGATGTTTTCACCGTCAAGAACCAGAACGAGGACCGTTTCCTGAAGGTTTTCGGCATCAAAGGGAGTATGGGGAATCCCCTTTCACTGGACGGTAAAGGTTTTTACAAGGAACCGTCCATACTCTCCCTGGACCTTCGCGGGCCGATCGCCGATAATCTGATGGAAATTCATTCCGATGTGGCCGTGAGCCGGGTCGACACGACATTTCTGGTATGGAAGACGAATGATACGCTTGTGGTAACCACTACCGACGGTACGACGAGGGATTCCGTTTTTTCCGATACAGACCCGCGCTATGCGAAAGTGCACTCTTCGAGCAGCCTGTCGCCAGCGTTTTATACCAAGCTCAAGGTGAACGCGCGACTGCCGTTTCAGGCGGACATGGCGGTCATCGGCCCGGGATTCTATTCACCACTTTCTTTTGTCGCACCCTGCGACGCCTTTTACGCATTCGGCAGCAATCTGGTGGGTTCGGGAAAATTTCTTGCCCGCCATGAGACCTCTCCGTATGTTCAGAATATGGCTGGCGTGCTTCTTTCGGCGATCCCGAAGCTGCCGGGGTACGGCCACCTGCGTGTTTCCTACGGCCAGCATGCGCAGCTCAAGGAAGGACGTGATATCCTCTATATTCCCTATCGTTTGAACGGCCTCGATTTCTTCACCCTATTCCACTCAAGCTATGACCGCTGGGGAGCCGGACCGGTATCGCTGTCCACGCGGTCGGAGATGTGCGCTGAAGCCGGCGGTAATAAAGAGCAGTGCCAGATAGCAACGCTCTACCGGAACCGGCTGGGGGACGAAAGTTTTAAAACGCGTGCCTACCTTTCACCCACCGGAATGGAAGGCGGGGGCCTGTACAATGATTACCTTTCGACGGTTGAGTGTTTCGTGCCCTATTCCGATTCGATTTCCGCAAGCAGAAACCTCAGATCACAGAGCACGGATATCGGGTATGCCCGTGAGGTCGTTGAAGGGGATACCGTCACCAGCGCCACCGGATTCGTACCCGTTAATCGGAAGTTCACCAACAATTTCGAAATCGATGCCTCCTACGACATCGGAGAGCTGATCGGGTATCGTTACAGCCTCTTTGTCGGAGGGTATGCGGCGATCAACAACGTCACGACGGCCTTTTCCCCGCTGGCGGTAAAAACAAAGGGTGACGCCCTCCAATTGTGGTCGGCGTATCTCCGTTTTGAGCCGGCCATCCAGCTGACGAAAAAGTTTTATCTGCTCGGTATTCTCGGTTATGAAAATTGGCGATCGCAAAAGGCGTGGATGAGCGATTCCCTACGGGGGATCATCAATGTCCCGATTGATTTTCGGGATGCGGCGTACGGCCTGGGATTCGACTGGGAGATCCTCAACAGGGTCGGATTGCATGTGCGTATCAAATATATGTCGCATAAGGATGTTCATTTTGAAGAGAACGACTGGTCGACGCCGATCAGTTCCATCGAAATTAAAACCTGGTTTTAATAACAACGGAGCGGACCACTATGAATAACAGTTCCCTTTCACGATGCCATGAAATAACGAAAGGATCTCTCATGACGAGAAGAATTTCTTTCTTAACAATGCTGTTTCTTGCGGCCACACTCTCGGCGGAATCAGACGATGACGGAAATCGTTTGAACCGGATTGAGAGCAGGTTGAAGTCGGTCATTAACAAGGCGGGAATCGATTTCAGCGGTACATTCCGGTCACAGTACCTGAATTCGTCGATCGACCCGAATTCCGGCGACAGCGCCGTTAACTGGGGAAAAAAATTAACGGAGAGCAACGAGTACACGTCGGTGGATTTCGATATTTCAGCCCGCCCGAACGATGCGCTTTCCGGCCGTCTTATCTTCCGCATGCATCAGAACTGGCAGAACTTTTTTTCCGATATCGCCAATCCGATCTTTACCCGATGGATCAGCATCGACGGCAATGTAAAGGAGATGTTCCGGTTCAATGTCGGCAATTACCGGCAGCATTACACGCCGCTTACCCTCTGGTCGCCCGACATAGAAATCGCCTATGAGCCGGAAATTTTCGCCGCCAAACGGCGAGAGGCGACCGATGAGGTTTTTATCGGCAATAATGATCGCCTGCTGCAGGGCGTCAATTTTAATTTCGATGCCGAGGTCGTTCCGATTTTCAATGAACTGCATTTCAATCTGAACGTCGCCCGGCTCAGACTTGAAGGCGCCAATTATACCAACGGAAGCGCGGTTGCCGATAATATCGAGGCGGCGGATATGGATCGCTATGTTGCGGGTGGAAATTGTGATCTGCTCGCGTTGCGCGGACTCGGGGCGGGGGTCACCTGTCTTGACATTTTCGATCTTCCACAAACCTTCAACGGATCAGTGGACTCCGCGCGTCGTGGTGCACGGTCGGGATTGATTGTCGGCGGACGGCTCAATCCGGATACCAGGATTTTCCTCGATACCGATGCCTTCACTATCGGATTGAATGGGGAAGTCGCCCAGTCGATCAACCGCGACTCCGCCTGGTATACGGTAAGTGGAGGCGACAGTACGCTGAACACGAAAAATGCGAAAGGTATGGCGATTGATGCAGGCCTCAAAGGGAAAATCCGGCTGGGCGGCAGCGGGTCACTCGACATCTCGGTCGGGTTTATGAGGAATGATGAGGACTATTTTAATGAAATGGCGCAAAGTCCGACTTTTTTCGGACAGCGTATCATGAATATTGAAAACGATAATAATCTCGGCGGGCTCTATACCACATTCGATGCGCTGTACGACTACGTTTTCAAATTTGCTCCTGCTGCAAGAATCAACCAGTGGTCCAAAGTTCCGCGACGTAAAATCTCCTATGTGACGGCTGTCCTCACACGCGAAGATATCGAAACCATGAAGGCCACGAACAGTTCGTTCTTTCTAGAAGCGGACCCGGCGTTGCAGACGGTGTTTCCCTACGGTCCCGCAACTCCCAACCGAACCGGACCCAAAGGCGAACTTGATCTGAACCTTTTTGACGGCGGAGTCGATCTGGGTGTATGCGGAGCACTTCTCAACGAGATGGAGCCCGACGTGGCCTACAGTTCAGAAAAGACCACGTTCATGAAACTGGGCGGAGGTATCAGCGTCGATATCGCGACCTGGGCAAAGGTACTGAATTGTCTGAAACTGAGCGTGGGGTACTCTCTGGAGAGTGCAGGCAATGATCAGGTTTCTTCACTGCAGACTCCCGGCAGCTTCGAAGCCGTTGAAAGCAACAACAGTCTTATCAACATAGGAGTGTATTACAATTTCTGGAAACGTTTCTCCCTTCTTGCCGGCCATCAACAGATCATCAACGAGACCACAATAGGCAGTGTCACCGAAACGATCCTTCAGGGACACTGTGGCGCCGGTCTTGAATATAAAGTCAATGACGGCGCCGTGCTGACCGGTCGCGTCGGGAGGGTGGGTGCGAAATTTTCCAGCAGCGATCCTGTTCAGGATGCGGCGGATGCGGCAAATGATTTCAACATCTGGCGAACGGAACTTTTCCTCTCTGTTGATTTTTGAATTCGGCGTCGGGAGGTCGCAGGGAGAAGGGGTGCGGGTTGCACACACTGAACTTTAACCGTGGGTAAAACACGTGAAACCTTGTAAAGGTGAAGCGTGAAAAAGGGACGGAACATTATGAGAAAAAAGATGATCACTGGAGTGCTTGGAATAGGCATCATCGCCGGTATTACGGGATGCGGACTGCAGCTCAAACCCCTCAAATCGATGATCGACGATACACGGGCGACCGTTGCCGCAACGGGATCCGAGAAGGCCGTTTTCCGGTTTTTCGACGAGGATTTTATTTCCGGCGGTTACCCGTACTGGTATCCTGAACAATCGAATGTTTTCATTCCCGAAGAATCGGGGAAAAACGGTGAAGTGGCGATCCAGTTCGATCTTGAAGCCAATGACTATTCCGGAGGTTCGATCTGCCTGTACAACCTTCTCTATGATTTGAGACCCTATTATGCCGCCGGGGCCCTGCAGTTCTGGATCAAGGGGAAAAACGGCGGAGAGATCGCATGGGCCGCTCTCGTCGATGAAGAGAACAGCGACGG
>JAFGNB010000236.1 GCA_016927235.1 Chitinispirillaceae bacterium | reverse complement strand
TACGGTTGCGGCGCATGTTAATTTCACCTTCCCCGATATCAGGAGCTGCGTGATCATCTATCAGAGATTCGATGATCCGCTCGATTCAATGCCGGCGATTATCAACAATCTGCGGATATGCTATACGGCGGGCGATACCACCGCACCGCCGGATACCGCCACGCCGCCTGATACCGCAACGCCTCCTCCGGATACGCTCACTCCGCCGGATACGACCGAATCCCCGGACACGACCACGCCCCCTGATACCAGTGAGGTACCGGATACGACGACGCGTATCGATTCAATCGGAGCAATCATCAGCCGGGTGCTTTTCTATCCGGGGGTGGGTCAGGCGCTGTATGATACCCTCAGCATCCGGTTGACCGAACCGGTCGACTGTGCCGCTCTTCACGGAGGTTCGCCTCAGGATATCTTCAAGTTGAGCGATAACGGCTCATTCAACTCCTCGGCGCTGTCGGGAGCGAGGCTTATCGGAGGATGCGACAGCGCCATGGTTTCCCAAGCGACGCTTATCGTCCCGATCAACAGCATTATCATCACCCCGATAAACGACAGCCTCGTTCTGACGGGTGAAACTCCGTACGTCATCGACAGGAAAGGGGACCTGCCTCCCGAGGAGATGAGACCGGTGGTCATCGAATGGGGGACTGCGGGTATTTTCGTCAATGCCATGCCCAACCCTTCCTCTCCGACGACAAGGATCGATGGAAGGACAATTGAGATTTTCAAGCGTAATTTTGATGAGGGGCCCCAGACCGTCTTCTCATCCTTAAGGGTCGGGACGATCGTGGGGATACAGTCGCGAGTTCCGCTCATACCGATGGAGAACCCGCCGTCAGGCGCGGGGAGCGGTACGATCTACGGCCTGGCGAATGCCTATGATGCGGTGGGTAATCTGGTGGCGACGGAACTGCCGCTCAAGTTGTCGGCAATCAGGGATCTCTACGGCATTTACTGGAATATGCGCAACCGCAACAATCGCGCAGTCGGAAAAGGCACGTACCTTATACTGCTCTCTTTGACGCCGGAGAATACCCGGAAGAGAATGGTACAAACCATCAAGGTCGGAGTCAAATGACTGCGTGTCGAAATCCATGAAAAAAGCCCGCCGGAACGTCGCGGGCTTTTTTATTGCCGATGTTCGAAGGAAGCGTGGTTGTTACGCGAACAGATCGAGAATCTCCCCGTTCATCCTGTCCTGCGCTTTGATCACCGAGAGATTGGCGCTGAGCGTGACCCTGTTTTCCTTCTGCTCGATTGCCTCAGTCGCAAGGTCGGTATTCGAGAGTTCCACGCTGTCGTTGGGTGTGCGCGCCAGATGGGCGACTCTCGCGCCTGCCGGATGCATTGCAACCTGTTGGGGTGTTACCTGCTCATACCCGGGGGTAGCGCTGTTGGCCACATCGTTAGCGGATACATCGTGACGGAAAAGCGCCGTTTGAACACCTGAAATCGCTGCACTCGAAGAGATATTCATACTGCTCCCCGGAAAAAAGTTGTGCTTTAAGTATAGCCGGAAATGGAGCGGATTTCAATCCCAAAGGGCAATTCCTTCCTTTCAACGGAAAAAAAATCGTACCGCTATCGGGCAATCACTTTGCCAGCAGTGTATAAGAACTTGAATTTACAGGGAATTTTCATTCCCCCTTTCATGGCATGAAAAATGCATTACAGCACTGTCGGTATTACTATCTATCCTCTTGTTCGGATGTGGGGGTAAGGGAATGATTCAGGGAATCTACACGGCATCGAGGGGTATGACCCCCCTTCTTCAGCAGCAGGACCAGATTGCGAATAATCTGGCGAATATCCATACCACCGGCTTCAAGCAGAGCGGCTTGTTCGTCAAGAGTTATCACCGGTATCTCGCCAATGATCTTCAGGAGCCGTTTGCCGATAACGACATGAGGGTTGATGAGGTGTACATCGATTATCGCGAGGGGCCGATGACAATGACGAAAGCGCCGCTCGACTGTTATATCAAAGGGACCGGTTTCTTTACGATCATGACCAGTGACGGGATTGCGTACACGCGTAACGGCAATTTCGCTCTTGATCCCGACGGTATCATCGTGACATCGGACGGCGAAAAAGTGATGGGCGTTGATGGATTCATCCGGGTGGAACGGGAGCTCCCGGTGACGATTACCGAGGAGGGCGAAGTGCTGCAGGAGGAGAAGGTCAAAGGGGTGCTCAAGGTGGTTGACTTCGAGAAACCCTATCGTCTCCGGCGTTGCGGTGAGGGCCGTTTTCTTCCGCTGCTTCCCGAAAATCCCGAACGACAATCCGCGGGATTTTCGATTCGCCAGGGCTATCTTGAGGGGTCGAACGTCGATATGATCCGCAACATGGTGCGGATGATCGCCTTGTACCGGAATTTCGAGGCGGACCAGAAAGCGCTCCATGCGCAGGATGAGACGCTGGAGAAGGCGGTGAATCAGGTGGGGAGAATCGGATAGGGGAGAGCGGCTGAGCAGTTCGGCATTTTAGCTCTTGATTTTATTGTTGCTACAACAAACAGGTGAGGCGGAAGATGATACGATGCATGATGACGGCGGCAACGGGAATGGAAGCGCAGCAGCTGTACATGGATACCATTTCCAACAATTTGTCAAACGTGAATACCACCGGTTTCAAACGGTCGAAGATCGAATTTCATGACCTGATGTACCAGACGCTGCGGGAGGCCGGAGTGCGCAACTTCGAAGGGAGTATGGCGCCGGCGGGCATAGAGGTCGGATTGGGCGTGAAACCTGCGGCAATACAGCTCATCTTCGAACAGGGATCGCTGCTCGAAACCGGCAATTCACTTGACTGGGCGATTCAGGGCGAAGGTTTTTTCCAGATCACCCTTCCCGACGGAACGACCGCCTATACCCGTGACGGATCGTTCAAGCGATCGAATGACGGTTCCATCGTCACCGCCTCGGGATTTTTTCTCTCTCCGGAGATGACAGTACCTGAAAATTCTTCGGATCTTTCGGTTTCGGCTGACGGAAGAGTGTCGGTGATTCTTCCGGGGGAGAGCGAACCGACGGAGATCGGGCAGATCGAGCTGGTCCGTTTCATTAATCCGTCGGGGCTCAGATCGCTCGGAGGGAATCTCTATGCGGAGTCGGATGCAAGCGGCCGGCCGGTGATCTCGTTTCCCGCCGAAGAGGGGACCGGATCGATTGCCATGGGATACTCAGAGGCCTCAAATGTTCAGATCGTCAATGAGATGGTCAATATGATAAGCGCACAGCGGGCTTTCGAGATCATCTCCAAGGCGATTCAGGTCGGTGAAGACATGATGCAGGTGGCGAATAATCTGAAGCGGTAGCGGCAATGGATGTACACGAGCAGAGCGGTGTTTTTCGCAGGCGACCAAACGGGAATGTCCCGGCCGTTTCCGCCATTCTTGTCGTATGGTGTATCGGCGCATGCGCCTGGCCCGCAACCGTAACGCTCCTGTTTCACGATTCAGCCCTTGTCAATGATACCCTGTTTACGGTCGGCGATATTGCCCGGGTTACCGGCAGCAGCGGCGAAGTAACCGGCGCAGTAACGGCGTGCGTCGCCGGAACCTGCGCTCCGCCGGGATACAACAGGTTTATTTCAGCCGCCGACCTTGTATCATTCAGGTTAAAGACCGGATTTCCCGAGGTTGCATTCACGTGCACCGGATCGAAGCGTCCTCTCGTCCGTACCGATTTCAGGATGATACGGCTTTCCGACCATGAGGCCGAGCTGCGGTCGTGGATCGCGTCGACGATAGGCTGGAAAGCGGGGGAGTGGGAGGTGACCGTCGACAATCCCGCCGATTCCTGCGCACTGCTTGACAAGCCGGTCTCGCTGTCGTTTGACGGACTTGAGAATCGATTCCCTAAAGGGAGCACGAACCTTTCGATGATTGCGCGGCAGGGGTCGCGCAGTCGCCGTATCCCGGTGAGATGCCGTTTTTCGGTGAATGCACCGGTGGTCGTTACCGTTAAACCGATCGGCAGGGGAGATGTGCTGCAAGCGGACGATTGCGAGATCAGGCGTATGGACATAACCCGATTCGCTCCCGCGCCGTATACATCGGTAACTCAAATCAGGAATAAACGCGCCACGCGATCGATTGCCGCCGGCGCCATTCTGCACGACCGTCTGCTGGCAAACATACCGGCGATCGAAAAGAATGATGCCGTATCGATTGTCTATGAGAAGGGACGGATTTCCGTCACCGTTTCCGGCATCGCGCGTGAGCGTGGAGCCGTCGGGGATCGAATTTGGGTGGAGAATCGACAAACGCATAAATTGATTCGTGCGGTAATCAGGAAAAAAGGTACTGTTTCATTGCTGCAGGGAGGAGTGTCAATATGAGAACCGTTTTCAGCGAAAAGGTACTGATTTATTTGTTTGCAATAAGTTGCATCGCTTTCCCATCCTCGATAGTGAACCTGTTTTCCGATCATCGGGCCGTAAGCGTCGACGATATCCTGACCATCATCATTGATGAATCCGCTAAAGCGGGAAGTGAGAGCGGCACGAAAACAAGCAAGGAGAACAGTGTCGGGCTCCAGGGAGAAGGCGGTTCAGGCGCGCTTCGGATGATCCCCGGATTCGGTCTTTCAGGAGGAAGTCAAGTCGGGTATGACGGTAAGGGCGGCACCACGCGCGAAGGAAGCCTCATGGCGACGATTTCGGCACGGGTCATTAAAGTACAGGATAACGGGAATCTGGTTATCGAGGGGAGTAAGGTCGTTGAAATCAATGATGAAAAGGAGATTATCAAAATAACCGGGATCGTGCGACCGCAGGATGTCCGAAAGAATAATGTTATTTACTCCTCGAATATCGCCGATGCGGAGATTACCTATGCCGGAAAAGGTGTCGCGAATACCGGAAGAAGGCCCGGTCTGATCGCACGGTTTCTGAACTGGATTTTTTAATCGAGGAAAAACGTGAGGCTTAACCGAAAAATGCATTGTAGCAAGGAAAAAGTATGAAAAAAATAGTATTAATTGCAATCCTGCTGAACCCCTTTTTTTCTCTTTCGGCGCAACAGACCGTGAGGATAAAAGACGTCGCTTCAATTACCGGACTCGAGGACGTTCAACTTTTCGGGTATGGTTTGGTCGTCGGGCTTGCGAACACCGGTGACCGGACCCAGACGCTCTTTACCGAGCAAACGGTTACCAACATGTTGAAAAACATGGGAATAGAGCTTCCCGACAAGAGGATACGTTTACGCAATGTCGCTTCGGTCATGATAACCGGGACACTGCAACCGTTCAAGCGCAAAGGAACCCGTTTCGACGTCACGGTATCATCGATGGGAGATGCGACCAGTCTGGAGGGCGGGACACTCATTCTCACCCCTCTTCAGGGACCCGACGGAGCGATCTATGCGTCGGCACAGGGTCCGCTCGCTACCGGAGGGTATGATATTCGCGACCGGGGATTAACGCATATCAAGAAGAATCATGTTCTTGTCGGGAGAATTCCCGACGGAGCAATCGTTCAGCATGAATTCAGCTATAATTTATTAGACGGTAAAGATTTATCTCTTTCTCTCGCCGCTCCCGATTTCACGTCGGCACTGCAGATGGCGGAGGCGATAAATCATGAATTCGGCACGATCGGCAGCAGAAAAATTGCCCGTCCGCTCGATGCGGCAACAATTTCAATGGATTTTCAGCTGCTTTCCCGGGACACCGTACGGAATTACATCGATTTGATTGCTTTCATTTCGCGGGTTGAAAACCTCTCCTTTGCCGTTGCAACGCAGGCAAAAGTGGTGGTCAACGAGAGGACGGGAACCATCGTTGCCGGCGGAGAGGTGAAAATTTCAGCGGTTGCGGTTACTCATGGAGGGGTCAAAGTCGAGGTCACCAATGTCCCCGAAGTCATACAACCTCCTCCGTTCAGTTTGGGAAGAACAGAGGTCGTACCCAACCCTAAAGCGGTGGTTGAAGAAAAAGATGCTGAAATGGTAGTGCTCGACGGCACCACGACCGTATCCGATCTTTCGTATGCGCTCAATTCGCTCGGCGTTGCTCCGAGGGACGTAATCGCAATCCTTCAGGCCATCAAGGAGGCCGGGGCACTGCATGCGCAACTGGTCATCCTGTAATGCACTTTTGATTTTTTACTGATGATGGAATGGTGTTTCATTGCGGACCGTGTTTCCGTTCCAGAATCATCGTCACCGGCCCGTCATTGATCAATTCCACCTGCATCATCGCCCCGAAGACACCCGTCTGTACGTTCGCCACGCGCATTTTCAGGCGCTCGACGAAATGGCGGTACAGCGCATCGCCCTTTTCCGGAGGGGCCGCGGCGATAAAACTGGGACGGCGGCCTTTTCCGCAGTCGCCAAGGAGGGTGAATTGCGATACGACAAGCGCCGCCCCGGCGATATCGACGAGCGAACAATTCATTTTCCCGTTTTCATCGGGAAAAATCCGAAGGTCGGCGCATTTATCGGCAAGAAACGCAGCCTCGGCTTCGGTGTCGTTCGCATGAATGCCGACAAGCAGCAGCACACCCCTTCCTATGGATCCTGTCGTCGTATCATCGACGGTGACGGCCGCCTTGTTGACGCGCTGGAGGACGATCTTCATGGGGCGGTATCTCCCGTGACTGTCGGCATGACGTGAAGTGAATCGGTGATCATTTTACGGCAGCGTCATTCAAAACAAAAAATGCCGGTCGTTTTACAGGCCGGCACCAGTATAAACTCTGTCACTATCGTCAACGGCTGTCGTTTCGCAAAGGTATCGCCTTATTTCCTTTTTTTGGCGGATTTTTTGACGGCCGGCTTCTTCGCGGATTTCTTCGGGCTGTTTTCTTTCAGGATGCGGTATGTCTGAGGAATGGAGAGTTTGAATTTCTTGGAGATGGCATCGACGCTGCGGCCGGCCGCCCGCAGCCCCGCCATTTCCTTGTTGCGTGCGGGATTGCCGGCAATACGGGACGAAATACCGTATTTTTTTCTTAACTGATGAACAGCCTGCCGGGTAATACCGAACTCCTCGCCGATTCGGGCATCGGTTTGAAACTTCTTCTGCAGCCTGATAAGTTCACTTTTACTGATTCGTGCCATAGGGACACTCCTTTCGCGAATGATGGTTGATAAGGCTTGCAACAGTATCGTTTATGCCGGCACATCGTTTATAAATAATGGATTGTAAATACTGTTTTACCAGGAAAACGCCTCATTTATCTGCAAAAAAATATCATTATGTAAGTGCCGATGCAAATGCTTTTTTTCGTAAGCGATTACAGTGCATATTGATAGCATCGTACGCCCGGCGTGGGTTACGAATTTACGGAAAAAAATTCCCGGTAAAGCGCGTGAACCGCCTTTTTTTCGTCTGTCGCGTCGATACCGAAAATGATGCTCATCTCCGAACTTCCCTGGTTCACCATTTTAATGTTTACTTTTGCTTTCGCAAGTGCGGAAGTCGCCTTCGCGAGAAAACCGATCTTGTGCACCAGCCCTTCACCGACGACCGAAACCAGAGCAATGCCGAATTCCGATTTTATTTCGTCGGGCTGCAGCCGTTCTTCGATCGTTCGTATGATGGTATTGACGATTTCCGAAGTGAGCTGCTCCTGATTGAGAATGACCGAGATATTGTCGACTCCCGAAGGGCAATGTTCGTAGGAAAGGCCGAGGTCCTCGAATATCGAGAGCAGGCGACGCCCGAATCCTTTTTCACGATTCATCAGGAATTTCTGCAATGTGAAGCTGCAGTACCCGCTGCTTGATGCGACGCCGATGACGTCGCGCTCGCTCGGCAGGCGCTCGGACACGATCAGCGTTCCCTCGTTCGCGAGGTTGTCGGTATTGCGCAAACGGATCGGAATTTTTTTTCGCCTCACCGGCTTGACCGCCTCTTCATGGAGCACGTTGAATCCCATGTAGCTGAGCTCGCGCATTTCTTTATAGGTAAGCGCCGGTATCTGCAGGGGGGCGTCGACCATTGCGGGGTGAGCGCTGAAGATCCCGTCGACATCGGTCCAATTCTCATACTCAACTGCGTCAAGGGCTTCCGCAAGCAGGGAGCCGGTCAGGTCGGAGCCCCCTCTGCTGAAGGTGGCGACATCGCCCTCGGCGGTATAGCCGAAAAATCCCGGAAACAGGATAATCGTTTCGGCACAGACCCCCTTTAAATGCGCCATCCGGATCGCACAGGAGGGAAGAGGTTGTGCGTCGCCGAACACGGGGGTTACCGCCATTCCCGCCTCGCGCGGATTGATATAGCGCGCATTGATTCCCATGGAGATGAGATAGCGTGCAAAAAGGCGGCAATTCAGATCTTCTCCTGCGGCGACGATACGGTCACGGAATTTTCCCGCATGGTCTTTCGAAAAGTTCAAACGGTCGTCAAGATCCTTCAGCAGTGAATCGATCTGATCGGACGGGAGGGTAAGGGGATCGTAGATAGCGTGAAATCGCTGTTTGATTTCCCGGATACTACCGTCGAACTTCTCGTTGTTCAGCGCCTTTTTTACGATGTCAATCAAGAGGTCCGTGATCTTGACAGGAAATCCGGGCGCCTTCCCCGGTGCCGACAGCACGATGCAGCGGCGTCGCGGGTTGTCCTGAATGATACGGACGATGTGCCGCAATTTCCCGCTTGATGCAACCGATGAACCCCCGAATTTACATACAAATAATTCCATGCGATAACCCCGTGCGATTTACGCGTTGACCATAGCGGAAAAAATATATTATTGCGGATTATCCTGCCGGGATAATCATCGCTGAACACCGGCGTATCGTTCGTTATTTTTCGGGAGAAAAGCGGATCCGCCTTCATCGGCCGGAAAAGAACCGTACCACACTCTTATGGTGACGGATCTTGAATTCCAAACTCCGCCAGCAGTTTTACCGCCAGTTTATCGAGGAATTCGGGAGAATCGTAGTAGCCTGTTTTTAACTTTTCCTGTACTTCGGATATTTTTTCGGTGCGTATGTCATCCTGCAGAGAAACCGATGCTGAAACCGCTTCGATTGATGCTTTTGTCGTACTGAGTCGTTGGGCTCCTGCGGAAAAATCCGATCGATCAATAGGGGCGGTTCGTCCCGTCGTACCGCTTTTATCGACTTTTTTTGCGTTTTCCGCTTTCCGGAACTCCGCCTGAAGCGATTGAGTGATTACATTGATACGCATGACCCTTCACCACCTTTAATCTCCTGTCACATTTATCGGCAGGGAGAGATAAAACTTTAACGAATTATAAGAGCGGCCGACGAAAAAACTGAATAGTGAGAGGCGCCCTTTATTTAATCGTTCCGATCATATCGAACATCGGCAGATACATTGCAATCATGATACCGCCGACAACAATTCCTATAATGACGATCATTATCGGTTCAAGAACCGATGTGAGCGCCTCAACGGCGGCATCAACCTCTTCCTGATAAAATTCGGCTATTTTTTTCAACATTTCCGCCAGATCTCCCGTTTTTTCACCGACTGCAATCATATGGATCACCATCGGAGGGAAAACGCCGGTCTCTTTAAGCGGCTCGGCGATGGTAAGACCGCCTGAAATACGTTCAAGCGTGCGGATGATTCCCTTTTCGAGAACTTTGTTGCCTGCGGTTTTGGCGGTGATTGAGAGCGCATCGAGAATCGTGACGCCGCTGGTCAGAAGGGTTGAGAGCGTCTGCGTGAACCTGCCGATCGAGCTTTTTCGTTCCAAATCTCCGAGAATGGGAAGCTGTAATTTAACTCTGTCGATATTTAACTTACCGTCTTCGGTTTTATTGTAATAATAGAGGGCGACAACGGCTCCGACGATGACTAAAATGATAAGGGGAAAAAATGTCTGCAGGAAGCCTGATATATTCATGACGATCCTGGTCGGCAGCGGCAGTGAACCGCCCGTCTCGGTGAACATCTGCGCGAACGTCGGTACGACAAACGTCAGCATGGCGATTGTCGCGGCAACGGCGACGGATAAAACGATCACCGGATACATCATGGCGCCTTTTATTTTTCTCCGCAGGGCATCCGATTTTTCAAGATAATCGGCTAGCCGGGACAGAACCGTATCGAGGCTTCCCGAGGCCTCTCCGGAGGATACCATGTTTGAGTAAAGGCTGTTGAATATTGACGGATGTTTTTGCAGCGCGTCGGCAAGAGTGCTGCCGCCCTGAATATCGGTTGAGACCTGTTTGATCGCCGCCGCCAGTTTCTTGTTTTCGGTCTGCCCCCCCAGAATATCAAGGCACGAAACAAGCGCGAGCCCGGCGGAGGTCATTGCCGAAAATTGACGGGTGAATCGGCTGATGTCCTGCAGCTTGACATGATCCAGAAATGGGATTTTAATGTCGATGGAGCTGTTTTTGATGGAGATCGGACGCACCTTTTTCTTTCGCAGAAGGCTTGTGACCTCGTTTTTATTGGCGGCCTGAATCTCTCCTTTGACCTGTTTGCCCGATGTAGTAACGCCGACATAGGTAAAGCGGGCCATTTCAACCTCCCGACGGTCTTTTGTATGCCCGGAGACCGCCGTCTCCGGCATCGATGAGTACTAAAAGCAGCAAGCGCAATAAACCGGGCAGGGCCGCAACGCCGACATTTCAGCCCGTCTCGATCATTTTGGTCATTTGCTCGGGATCGGGGCTCCTGGTGATTGCGTCTTTTTTCGATATTTGTCTTTTTTTGTAAAGCTTGAAAAGTTCAGCGTTCATCGTTTGCATGCCGAATTTCTGGCCGATTTCGATGATCCCTTGAATCTGATGCACTTTATCGTCCCGGATCAGCGAACGGACCGCCATGGTTGCAACAAGAATTTCGCAGCACAGTACACGGCCTCCGCCGGTGCGGGGGAGAAGCGCCTGACTGATGATGCCCTCGAGCACCATGGAAAGCTGCGCGCGAACGGTCGCTTTCTGCTCCGAGGGAAAAACATCGATGATGCGATTGACGGTCTGGGCCGCCGAGTTCGTATGGAGCGTCGCCAGGGTCAGGTGACCGGTTTCGGCGATCGTTAACGCGGCCTGAATCGTCTCAAGATCGCGCATTTCACCGATGAGAACGACGTCGGGATCCTGCCTGAGTGCGACGCGCAGCGCACTGGCGAAGCTGTCGGTATCCTGATGCACTTCACGCTGATTTACAATACATTTTTTATGCTTGTGGACAAATTCGATCGGATCTTCGACCGTAAGAATGTGTCCTTCAATAGCGGTGTTTATTTTATCGACCATGGCTGCAAGGGTAGTGCTTTTTCCGCTTCCCGTCGGTCCGGTGACCAGCACCAGTCCGTTTGGACGTTCGGTCAGTCGTCCGACCACCGGAGGTAACCCCAGTTCCTCAAGCGGTTGAATGTTGAACGGGATGGAACGCAGGGCGCACGAACAACAACCGCGTTGCAGAAAGACATTCGCACGGTAACGTGCAAGATTTTGTACTCCGAAAGAGAAATCGACCTCTTTTTTCTGTTCAAACGTTTTTTTCTGCGCTTCATTCATGATGCTGTAGGCGAGTTTGAGCACCTCTTCCGGGGCGATGCGTTCCGCATCGGTTGGAACAAGACTGCCGTCGACTCTGAATAACGGCGGCGATCCCGCGGTCAAGTGAAGATCGGAAGCGCGCAGTTCCGCCATCCGTTTCAGTAATTCATGCATTGCAGCCATAGCTAAAATGTACTATTAATTAAGGGTTAATAAAAGGGATTTGTTCGATGTTCCGCATTTGTTTACCGATGTTTTGACATGCATCTCCTATGTCGTCGCCCCGAGCACCTCCTCGACGGTGGTACTGCCGGCCCGCAGTTTCTCCAGGCCGGCATCGCGCAGGGTGAGCATGCCTTCGGTGACCGCTTTCGTTTTAATGGTAAAAGGTGCTGCTTTCGCGATGATCATTTCCTGAATGGCGGGGGTGACGGGCAGCACTTCATACAGGCCGGCCCTGCCATGGTAGCCGGTATTGCCGCATAGAGAGCACCCCTTGGCCCGATAAAGCTGTATATTCGCACGATCCTCTTCACTCAGATTGAGAAAGGACAGTCGTTCATGAGTTTCGGAGGCGATCGGTTCCTTGCAATGGGGGCAGATAAGACGAATCAAACGTTGTGCGACGATTATCCGTACCGCTGATGCGGTCAGAAACGGGTCGATTCCCATATCCGACAGGCGGGTCAGAGTACTTGGAGCATCATTTGTATGAAGCGTACTTAAAACGAGGTGACCGGTAAGGGCCGCCTTGACGGCTATTTCAGCCGTTTCGAGATCACGGATTTCTCCCACCATGATGATGTCGGGGTCTTGTCGGAGAAATGAGCGCAGGGCGGCGGCAAAGGTCAATCCGATATCGTGATTTACATTGAGCTGATTTATTCCGTCGATGTTGTATTCGACCGGGTCTTCGGCGGTCATTATGTTGACGTCGGGTTTGTTCAGGCCGCTGAGCGCCGAATAAAGGGTGGTCGTTTTCCCGCTCCCGGTCGGTCCGGTAACCAGGATCATGCCGTAGGGCGCATTGAGCGCCTCCTGGATATGGTACAGCGCCCCTTTTTGTATGCCGAATTTTTTCATGTCGAGCATGAGGTTCGATGCATCGAGAATACGCATCACCACTTTCTCGCCGAAAATGGTCGGAGCGGTGCTTACGCGTATGTCGATGGTTTTATACCCCATTTTGATTTTGATCCGGCCGTCTTGTGGGAGACGTCGCTCTGATATGTCAAGATCCGCCATTATCTTGATTCGGGAAATGACCGAGGCGCGCAGACGGTAGGGCAGCGGCGTCATTTCGACCAGATTCCCGTCGATCCGGTAGCGCACCCGTAAAATGCGCTGATACGTTTCGATATGGATGTCGCTCGAATTTTTACGCACCGCTTCGAGTATCAGATGGTTGACAAGTTTCACTACCGGAGCTTCGGCCACTTCCGCGGAAATGTCTTCGGGTTCCGAGTCTTTTTCTTCCTCGACGATCTCGAAATTCTCGCTGGTGATATCATTCAGAATGGTATCGACTTCATGGGAAGATTCGTAATTGAGGTTGACGGCTTCCTGGATCTCCTTCTCCGGAGCAAGAATCGGTTTTATCGAGCATCCCGTGAGAAACTTGACGGCATCAAGCATGAAAATGTTCTTCGGGTCGCTTATTGCGACAGTCAATAAACGATTGACCTTGTTGACGGCGATCATGTTGTACTTTTGGGCCATATCATACGGAATAAGGTCAACCACCGAAGGATCGAATTCAAGTTCCCTGAGGCTTAATTTGCCCAGGTTCAGTTGTTTTATGAGAAACTGGCTGATAACATTTTCGTCATTGATCGCACCGGTCGCAATGAGCGCTTCACCAAGCATGACGCCTTGCATGTTCTGGTATTTGAGCCCTTCAAGCAACGCTTCTTTGGTGATGACCTTGTTTTCGACCAGTATTTCACCCAGTTTTTTCGGCATACAATCCGTTATTCACTGCTTATGGTGTTATCGAGATAAAGAAAACCGGTATGTTGAATTATAACGTAATTATGGTAATTCTGCAAGATTGAACTTGTTACGGTACGTGCGGAGCGGCACCGCTCCGGCCTTGAAATACAATGCGTTGTTTTCCCGCGGTTCTGAAGATAAATTGTTCCGCAGCGGGAGTGGAACAGAGCAACAGATTCTGATACGAAGGGATATTTTTGTCAAAAGTACCGAAGGCGATCGTGAAATAGGGACGAAAAATAGAGCGGCATCGTACGGCGGACCGGCTGTCGGCATTAATAATAACGACTATTTCGTTTTTTTCCCGCAGTCGGGTAGTGTCGGCCGGCGTACAGAGGAATTTCGATGCATCAATCACGATTATGGCGGTCCCCGCCAGTGTCACGTTCAATGCGTTTCGCTGATCATTAAAGGGGTGGAGTGATTCGATAAGGCAATTATCAAGGCTGTTCTTCCGAAACGAACGGGGGAGCGGCCACTGCGCCGGTTGTTTCATTGAATGAGTGATCGTATCCAGAATCCGCCATGCTTTCGGAGGGTGTGGAAAGAGACCGGCGGCAATTGATTCGGATCGGGATACAAGGCTCCATTGTTCCGGCAGGGGAAAAGCCGCCGGCAAGGGAGTTCCCGTATCGAAAGGAAGAATCACCAATGCCTTATCGTTTACATAGTGATACAGCGAAAGGTTGTCGTTGTTCCCGGAAATGATAATTCGTCCTGCAGGACGGAATGGAATGTTTGAATCCCGGTTACCATACCACGTGATCAGCATGACGGCCGGCACGAGGACAATCATCATAATAAGACGGTGCGGACCGAACTTTTTTCTTTGAAAACTGAAAGAAAGACGCTGTTCAATCAGTTTATAATGATCACGCGGGGCAAGTATTCTTGACTCCTCTTGTTCGGTGAAAGTATTATTAACATGTTCATTTGTTCGTTCGGGAAAAGAGCCCGGAATTTAAAACATAGGTACTGCCTTTCGTGGTTCCTGTTTCTTGAAAATAATGTGTTCCGGCGGATGACGGCAAAAAGCTTGGAAAGCAGGGAGTCGTGGTATGCATCGAATTTTGGGTCGGGTGGCGGTACTCTGCATAGCGTCGTCTTTTTTAGGCTGCTTTGGCGGTAAGGCAGGCAGGAAAGTATCCGGTGAAGCCGCCGCTCAAACCGAAGCGGTTGTTGATAACGAGGAAGTATCTCCCTCATCAGTAGCCTATACTTTTCTTGATACGGTAAATCGCGGCAATGAGCTGCTTCTCACCGATGCCGATTTCGGCAGAAGCGGCCGGAATAGTGTATCCGACGGCACATCGGGTGAATCGATTACCGCCACACGCTATCGCATACAGGTATTGGCCTCAACCCGGATTGAAGCGGCGCGTGTGCAAAAAAAGGAGCTCGAAAAGAAGATTGCCGAACAGGTGGTGATCGGCTATGAAGCGCCTTATTACAAACTTTTTGCCGGAAGCTTTTTAAAACGCCAGGAGGCGCAGGCGTTGCTGATGAAATTGAAAAAGATAGGATTCATCGATGCATGGATCGTATCAGCCAAAGTGTCTTCGGAGAATTGATTTGGTATGCCGGATCAATTGAAAAGAGCGCAAAAGCGGCACATCGTTTCCTTTGAACCGGGTGATTATCTCTTTAAACAGCACGAGATGACCCGCGATCTTTACATACTAAAAAAAGGCACGGTACGGATTTTTAAGATGGAAGGCGCCGTTGAAATCGATTTGGATACCGTGGGGCCCGGTAATGTGGTCGGAGAAGTGGCATCCATCGACGGAGGGCCGCGTACCGCGTCGGGAGTCGCCCTTGAACCATGTGAGGCGCTGGTGATTCCCGCCGCGGAGTTCCAGTCCATTCTGACGTCCGTCCCTCAGTGGTTTCAAAAAATCGCCATGATCCTCGTTCAACGTCTCAGAGAGGTTGATGCGCGGATCAGTCGCTCGATCGAAGGAGAGCGGACCAACCATATTGCGGCGATAATTTCGCTTCTTGCGTTTACCGAACACTGCGTATCCTGTCCGGAAGGCTTTGTGATCGATCGAAAAACCATTGAACACCAGATCATCGATCTGCTTGACATTCCACTCGGGGAGATCACCTCGTCGCTTGAACGGCTGCATAAACTCAACTATCTTCGTCTCGAGCGCAGCGGGGTAATTCTCTCCAGTCGTGAGTCGCTTGACGGGCTTGCCGAAAAAGTCTTTCACGCAACCACAACCGCTCCCGCCACCTGATATACCTTCGAAGTGAAAATCACCCCGGATGATCGTTCCCTTCTTGCCGCCTGCACGGTTACCGCCTTCCGTTCCCGCGGTAAAGGAGGGCAGCACGTGAACAAGACCGACAGCGCCGTCCGCATACGTCATAATGCGACCGGAATGGTGGTTACCTGCCGTCAGGGGAGGAGTCAGCATTATAACAAACAGCGCTGTCTGAAGGAATTGCGGCGACGGCTTGAAAAATGTTTTCACACCCCAACACCGCGACGTGCCACGGCCGTTCCCGTACACGAGAAACAAAAACGGCTCGAGCGCAAGGCGCGGCAATCTATGAAAAAACGGATGCGGAAAAGCCCCGATAAAAACGGCGAGCATGGTTGATTGGCAGTAATAAAAAAGAGCGGCAAAGAGCCGGAGCGTCTTTGCCGTGAAAAGTTGAGGGTTTAGTTTATTCTCTCCAGATAATCGCAAACTTTCCGGTTTGTTCGACCCAGAAAAATTCGTCGCCGAGAACGGAGACGTAATAATCGCCGTCAAGGCCGGCTATCTGGGTGCCTGTCAATTTCATCGACGGGCTGGGCTTGTCGAAGGTATGTGATACGTTGTTGAAGCCTTTATTCCATGGTTCGACGCTGTAATTCAACTGGAAATTGTAAAGGCTTTTATTGACCAGGCTCCAACTGAAATTCATTTTAGTGATTTTCGACAGGTCCGGACCGTCACCGTCGACCTCATAGTTGGGGTACACTTTATTCTCCATATTCGGCAAGGGTTTTTCTGAAGGAACCGCATACCGTATGAGCAGATCGGTAGTCAACGTGTCCCGTACCACCCACACGGTCCGCGTAATACTGGCGTTGTTCGAGGCTTTGTCCTTTACCGAATAGGAGACCGTGTATTTGCCGATGGAATTCATGTTCACCGTACCGCTTACCGTTACATTGGCCGTTACATCACCGTCTCTGTTGTCCTCAGCGGTACACCCCGGATCTTTATATGTGGCTGAGCTTTTTACCAGTACCGTATCCGGATTTCTTCCCAGAAGAGTGATGACCGGTTTTATGACATCGTAGGGATTATCGACGATCTGAACCGTGCGTGTCTTGGTCGTTGTCAGCTCACTGCTGTTGGTTACCGTATAGGTCACGTAATAGGTGCCCAGCTTCGACAAATTCGCGACCAGATTGGAGGAGTCGACGACAACGCTCCCGGTGAGATCCCCATCCACCACGTCGGTGGCGGTGTAGCCCGGTTCCACCCATTTTGCTTTCCCGGTACCGATTAACAACAGCTGGATTATCGAATCCGGAAATTCCAGATCGATAACGGGCGCTGTTAAAATTTCGTTATAGGTGGTCTTGAAAAATCTTTTTTTAGTTGCCGCGGCGTTGCCTGCCGCATCCTTGACGTCATAGGTGAGATACCAGAGTTGACCGCTGCCGGGGAATTGTTGAATGGTCCCGACGACGACGTTGCTGGTTATATTGCCATCGACATTATCGGTGGCAGTGTATCCGGGCTCTTTATAGGTTTTCATATAGTCCTGGATTTTAACGTCCTCTTCGAGAAATATCGTATCGGCTCCATTGAGAGTAATTACCGGAATAATGCGGTCAGTACCGACCGGGCCTTCCTGCACAACGACGGTTCGTGTAGCGGAGGCGCTGTTGCCGGCTGCATCGCTGACGGTATAAGTCAGTGTATACTGACCGAGCGTGGTGATAGTAACCGTGCCGGATTTGACGATTTTATTGGTAATATCACCGTCGATATTGTCCCATGCAGTTACCCCTTGGTCAATATAGGGCTGGCCGAGCTGAACGTAGGCAGTTGCTTCTCCGATGGTAATGACCGGCTTCGTCGTATCTTTTTCATCCGGTTTATAAACAAAAATGTATCGCGTGGCGGTTGCCTTATTGTTCGACGTGTCTTGAAACGTATAAATGACAGTATAGGGATCGGTAGTGAGATTGACCGCATAGGGATTGAAATCGGTTCTGGGTTCCAGTTGAGTGACTGGGCCGCCGCCATCATCGGTAGCCCGGACCTGTTTTAAATACGAGTCGAATTGATTGGTCGGATCGCCGAGAGGAATCCTTACCGTGTCGCCTCCGAGAATCGTTATTACGGGCGGGATAGAATCTTTTGGTTGATATTTGGTATCGTCGAAATAATCCGCAATACCGTTTCCGCCGTTTATGGTGTCCAGCAACGCTCCCGGATTCAACAGCAGCCAGTCACGGTTGGTTCCATTGATGTCGATCGGATTTTCGTAGGCAAACTTGGTACACCGCACCGCCAGCATCATAAGCGCTAAGCAGGCACATCCCACCACTGCACTGTTATTTCTCATCGGGCACCTCCTCAATCATCCGAAAAAATAATGGGTAACGTTATGGATAAAGCGAAACTCGTCATACCGACGCCGGCTCCCGCGATAAAAAGGTTCCTCGCCATCACGAACGTTTCCAGCCGGGAGTGTAAGCTTTCGACCTCCGACGGTTGTTGTGAGGCGATGTATTTTTTATGCGTTTCCTTTGCCTGATTATCCAGAATCAATCCCCCCACGACGCCCGCAACGGCAATCGCTCCTGAAGAGACTCTCCAGAAAAAGACTCTTCTCCACGTTTTATCGCGTCCCGTTCCCGTGGGGATTGAAACACGACGCTCTTTTTTCTCGCATTGGGTATTGATGGCGATGACGTCCTGACCGAATTCCCCCAGCGTGTCCATACCATCAACCAGTTCGATCGCTTTTGCACAGTTCCCGCTCTGCATCTCCAGCTTCGCCAGGCGTACCGATACTTCCGGATTGTCAAAACGGCGGGCGATGAACAGCGAATAGGCATCTTTGGCATTCTCAAGATAGCCGGCATTTTCGAACATGATACCGGCCTTCAGCAGGTACTCTTTATATACCTCGTTGTTGATCTGAAAGAGGCTTACATAACATGCGGCCGCCTCGGCTTCCCGGCCGGAAAGAGAGTATATTTCGGCGAGTTGCCGCCATGCATCCTCATTGTCTTGCTGGAGGCCGAGACTATTCCGGAAAGCATTGATCGCTTCTTCGTTGGCGGTGCCGAGTGCTTTGTACCGAAGCCCGAGATCAAAATAATCGCCGCGGTCGAGAGTGCGGCCGGCCGCTGCGGCTTTTTCCAGATAACGTTCTGCTTGCCGGAGATCATTGAGGCCGATGCTCACCAAAGCAAGTTGGAAATAGATTTCTCCATCTTCGCCGCCCGTCGATAATACCGATTCGTATTCGCGCTTTGCCTGATCGAGTTTTCCTTCGGCTTCGTAGATCCTGGCTTTTTCAATTTGTGAAGGAAGCTTGAGGGAAGGCTCGCGGCTGGCCTCGGAAGCCGCCGTGAGAGCGTCCCCGTATGATTCCTGCATACGGTAATAGGCGGCGAGCGGGAGAGAGAGTCCGGGATACATCCTGCCGAACGTTGCTATCAGTTGCCGCTGAAGCGCGGTCGCCTTATCGAACAGGCGTGCCCGGGCCAGTGTCTGGGCTCCGATAAATTTTGCCAGGTGCATGACGCGGTCCCTGGCGAGTTTTTCAAATTCGGGAGCGGCTTTTTCAGCTTTTTTCTGGGAGAAATCGCCGAGGCTGACAATAGCCTGGCCCAGAAGTGCGATCTGGCGTTCGTTGGAGCCGAGGACCGGTGCCGCCAGCAGTTCCTGTGTTTGATTCGGCAGCGTACCGATGAGCGCGCCGGCGACTTCATTTACCAGATCAAACAGTCCGTTTTCAAAGCCGGAGAGCGCTATTTCGCTCGTGCGGCCGCTTATTTTTTTATTGTCGGTAATTGAGTAGAGTTCAGTCGCAAATTTAACCTTCTTGCCTTTCGGTTCATATTCCTGATAAAAAAGGTAGGCTGCGCCTATTTTTTTTGCAGCTTCAATATAGGTTGTTCGGGAAATACGGCGTGAAAAATCCCTGAAATATTGAACGTTATTGGCAATACGCTCGAAAGGAACCACCTGAATTCCCGGTAATGCGCCGATTTTAAAATGAAAATAGGCTTCGGCAATGGCGGAGATGAACATCGTTTTATTTTCCGTAGAGTAGGGAGCATAAACAGGTCGAGAAATAAGAACAAGGGGGGGGCCTGCACGCTTCACCACACTCCCAACGGTGTATTCCGATTTCGTTTGGGTAATCGGTTGAAATACCGCTTTTGGTTTTGAAACAACCGTTTGAGGGGGAGGCGCTGCAGTTTCATGATAAGGTGTTGGTGGAGGGATGGATTCACTCTTTATTGCCGGTTCTCGCGTTTGAGTGGGGGGTGAAACCGCCGCCGGTTGTTTTTTACGTTGTAGGGGCGCCTCTTCCTCGGAATCGTCAAAATCGAATATTTCCTCATCCTCTTCATCAAAATCCTCAGACGCCGGTGCCGCTTCTATCGATTTTTTTGTTAGTTCAGCAGATTTTAACTTTTTCGTTTGTTGAGGTTGAGCCGGTTTCGGTGAGGGAGTCTCCTTTTCCATGAAAGGCTCGTCAAGAGATTCGTCGACCCCATCCTCGGACCATTCCGTATCATCCATTTCGAAGGGATCCTCTTCCTGTGCATGAAGAAGCTGCTGAAGGGGTAATAAAAGAAAAAATGATAAAAACACGATTCTTTTAACCGTTACACGTTTCTTCATAAGCGCATGAAACCCTTCGTTCTGATTAATATAGTGTGAAATTGTACAAGAGTGTTCATTAAATCAACCGCTTAATATAATAAATCTCTTCAATTGAATTGGCAATCACTTCTTTTAAAGTAAGATTGGAAGGCTGAATAGGCGAAACCGGATAACGGAGGCGGTTTTATTTTCAAGAGCAGGCGTATCGATAGGCGGATTCCGTTCTTCATTTGTTAAGAAACATGATTGCGTATCGATGCACGCATGGAATAGCCC
>JAFGNB010000235.1 GCA_016927235.1 Chitinispirillaceae bacterium | reverse complement strand
TTCCGAACGCAAGTATTGGGGTGGTCCCGTTTATTGATTAGTGCGAAATTAGACAAGTCGGATATTTTATTTGTGCGGAAAGTAGGAGACATTTATCGGTACATCGGAAAATGCGGTTTTTACACAAATCTGGATAGCAATGATCAGTTATCTGTTGTTGTCATTTATTAAATTCCAGACGAAATATTCGTTTGGCCTGTTGGAGTTGAAGAGAGTAATCAAAGAAATCATATGGGAATCGAAAAGCCTTTTTGAGGTACTACGAGTAAACTTCGAAGATTTAATGAAAATAAAGAATATACCGATCCAAGAAGCTTTTTATTAGATTTTGATTGACATGCAATCAACTTTATCCGGACACTACTGAACTATACTAATAATGCAACTTCACTTATTGGGAAGAACGTTCTTGAACTCGGGCCTGGATCTGATTTGGGTATTGGAATTTATCTCCTATCAAAGGGGCGTTGCCAATACAATGCTTGTGATGTAAATGATCTCATGAAATCTACACCTGATAATTTCTATGAGCAGCTATTTAAAAAAATTAAAATAATCGATAGCCAGACAGATATTTCTTTTCTAAAAGAACAACTAATGAAAGCTAAAACAGGATCCATTTCACGACTTAATTATGTGGTGCGAAATAATTTTGATTTTATTTCTGCATTTGGAGAATCTACAATAGATTTGGTGTTTAGTCAAGCGGCATTCGAACATTTTGATAATATTGAATCAACTATTTCGCAAATTAGCTCAGTATGCAAAACAGGAGCAATTCTTGTTGTAGAAATAGACCTAAAAACCCACTCCAGATGGATACGTGATAAAGATCCAAACAATATCTATAGATACCAGGATTGGCTCTATAACATATTCAGGTTTCGAGGAATTCCTAATAGGATTCGCCCCTTTGAGTATAAAGAAGCGCTTGAACACTTTGGCTAGACGGATATAATAATAACTCCTCTTAATAAGCTTAATGATTACAATAGCAGCAAGACTTGCTTAAGTAAAAAACATATTGACTTAAAGAACCAGATGGACTATTTGTCTATTGCAATTTGTGCAAGTAAATCTTGAAATACATAACAACTGTATCAACTAGAATTGATAAATTCGTTGCACTCAACTATCCGCTGGGTATGGCGAGCTATGTAACTAGGTTGATCACATGGTATTGAAAAAGACAAGAAACAATGCATAAAACTTACTTTCCGCGCATCGGGAAACGAATTTTTCCGATTTATTTCAGCCGGTCTGGTAGAAATTTGTCGGTTTGAGCCCCATCAGATCAAGAACAAGCGACTATACCTTTGAGAACTCATCGGGCACCGTCTGAAGCACTACCCCGTTTTGACAAATATACTGTAACCGCACATCACTGAACAATCCAATGAGCTTATCCGCAGTCGGCGATTTGCACGGCCTGTTTTCAGGATAAATCGGAATGCTCGGCAGTTCTCGCTTCTCCATTTCTTTCCGGACTTTTCTTTCGATCAGCGAAGTAACCAGCATTCCTAAAAAATAGAGTAGCAGAAGCGCTTCTATTCTTTGGGGATTTCTCAAGAACACCGGTGCGACATTGTAAACGCTTTTAAGCTGCTCGTGCCTCTTTTCGAGATAGGGCTGATATTTATAGCTTTGCAATATTTCCGCTGCAGGTGCAGTATGGTTGGTGATAAGCGGGAATATTCCGTCGTAACGAGCGTCGTATTGTATCGTATCGGGTTTTTGGCACCAAGAAAGGCGATAGGTAACTGTTTCCACCCTCCTGAAAGTCGTGTTCTCGGTTGGTCTACCGCGTTGTTGCTGCTTGAATGTTTCTTCGACGTCATTGACGATTTGGTAATCGAAATAATTCTCCGTATTGTATTTCTGCAGAATACCGGCAACCGTTTTTTCAAGACGATCGCGGTTTTTATGTGCCTTGGCGCTTAATCCGGCCAGTGCCTCCTCCGATCGTTCGATTCTCTGCGTTCTTCGTTGATCATCTTCAAACTGCTTGGCCGACGACTTAACCCAGATAACCCGGAACCCTTCCGATGACAGAAACGGTGAATCGTATGTCCAGAACAATCGGGGAGGACCATCTTTGTCATGCGTGTTGGGCAACCGTAGCGCTTCCTGCCACTCAGGGTTACCTGTCTGTACCCACTGCTGAAACCGCTTGATTTCAGATCTCGTTTCCGGCATTACCGTTATAAAGATACCCCCTTCGGCGTCAATGAACAGCATGGTGTCTCTCACACAGAGCTTACAATCGGCTACATAGATGAACTTTGCATGCCCCACCAGAGTCCGCAGTGACATCCAGTTGCTCAGGTGAGTTGTGTCGTCGGTTGTATTGCCGTCCCATACCTTGAAATATAATGGGACTGCGCCATCGCCTGCTACCGAAAGTGAGAATACGACCTGCTTGAGATCGGGGCGATGATCTTTACTGTTCTTGCTGTATGCCGGCTTTGCCGCATTTTTAACCTCTTCATAGTCGGCATAGTCACCGAACAGTTTGATTGAGGTTGAATCGTTATGTATCCTGCTGGTATCAATACTGAATGTATTGATCGCTTTGACCGTTACCGCTCCAATGAGCGCTGCTCTGTCGGCAATAAAAAGCCGATCCAAAGCACGGCCGATGCGATCATCGTTGAAACAGTCAGCCTTATCCTCGGCTACCATACCTCGCTGCAGCGCCCAGTGCCCCATTTTGTAAAGAGGGTAACGCTCCAGAATGATATTGCAGAGCACACGGACAAGAACCTTCGAAACCGGAAGTTTGTCGCGAGAGTCATGCTTGACGTGTTCCCGAAAGATACCTTCAAGACCAAGGGAGGCTATTATTTGCTGGATGATGGGTACCGCCCCCATACGAACGCTGCGAATTGAGAATGGTGTTGTTGTATTCATGACAATAAAATACTCCTTGCAACATAGTGTTGTAAAGATATATTTTTACCACCATGAACCAGGAACGTCTTGAACAGCAACTGAATGACCTGAAAAAACAGCTCATCTCACTGGGAATGGCAATCCCCGGTTCCATCCAAACCGCCTATCTACGGTGCGGTAAGAAAAATTGCCGTTGCCAACAAGATGAAAAACTACGGCATGGCCCCTACTTCTTATGGTATAGAAGGGTCAACGGAAAAACAGCTACGCAATCGATAGCAGAGGAGGATGTGCACTTGTTTCGGACCTGGATCGATAACCGGGAAAAATTAGAGGCGCTCGTCCAGAAGATCATCAGCCTTGGCGCTGACTATGCCGCGTTTTTAAAACTACCCCCGGAAAATCGAAAAATTCAGGGAACTCAATGCGCGGAAAGTAAGATAAAAGGAATCAAAGGATAAAAATTAGGAGATATGAAAGGCATTGGGGAGAGGCCAGAAAACTCCGCACAACACGCCCAGCCCGGAAATGTTGCTCCGTTTCACTGCACAACACTTCGGGCGAGTGGGCGAGACCGTTGGGTTTCAAGCATTGCCTTGGCGGTTTCAAGATCATATTCGGCAAGCTCAAGCCAATAATTTGTTTTTCTATCCATGGTGATAAGAGACTATAGATATCGGTGTGGAGCAATAGTCGGATGTAATGCGGAATAAGTGCCGGGTCGCTATTATTCCATCAGAGGCGAAGCGGGATAGAGCGATGCTGAGCGATGGAGAAGATAAAAAACCATGAAAATGTAACTTGTAATGTTGTATTTTCAAGATATGTATGTACACCGCTACTTAACTGAAAAACTCGAAAAATTAGCTGCATATTTTCCCATCGTTGCCGTGACAGGTGCAAGGCAAGTGGGAAAAAGCACATTGCTGAAGCATGTGTTCGGGGCGCGATACGGGTATTTTGAGTTCGATCCGCTTATTGACGTTGAAAATGCCAGGACCGATCCGGATTTGTTTCTTGATAATCGGCCTCCGCCGTTGATTCTTGATGAAATCCAGTATGCACCAGAGGTAATTACCGCGATCAAGCGTCGGATCGACAAAAACGGAAGTCCCGGTCAATATTTGCTCAGCGGATCTCAACAGTGGCAGGTGCTCCGATCGCTGGCGGACAGTCTGGCGGGAAGAGTGGTATTCCTTGACCTGTACCCGTTTTCGGCGACGGAAACAAGCGCGACGCCTTCAGCGACGCCATGGCTTGTCAAATGGCTCGACTCGGGAGGAACCGCCGGATTCCCGTCCCGTCTGAAAATTCAATCGAGCCTTGCGGAAAGGCTTTTCCGGGGGTTCATGCCGGGTGTAAATGAGACGCCGCTGGAGTTGACGCCTGATTATTTTAAAATGTATGAACGGACGTATATCGAGCGCGATGCACGGTCGATGACCAACATGGAAGATGCCGCCCTTTTTTCGCGCTTTTTCAGACTGGCGTGCGCCATGAGCGGCAGGGAGCTGAATTATCATCAGATCGGGAGGGAAATCGGCCTGTCGGCAACAACCGCGAACCGCTGGCTGACGGTGCTGCGGGGAACTTTCCAGTGGTATGAAATCCCCGCTTTTTCACGAAATCCAATAAAGCGTGCAAGCCGAAAGCCGAAAGGATTTTGCGCCGACACCGGAATAATGGCGCATTCCTTGGCGATAAGCGCTCCCACCGCGATCTTGTCACATCCCCTGTGGGGAAACATTTTCGAAACATGCGTGGCGAATGAAATTCGAAAGGCGCTCAATACAATGTCTCCCTCACCGATACTCCATCACTGGCGTAGTCACGGCGGAGCCGAGGTGGATTTCATTATTGAAAAAGACGGCGTTTTTTATCCTGTTGAGGTAAAGGCATCTTCACACCCCGGCAGGGGCGATGCTTCGGGAATGGTGGCGTTCAGAAAAGCCCATACCGGTATTCCCATCGGTCCCGGAGCGATCATCGCCCCTTCCGCCGAATCGTATCCGGTAACCGGCAACGATCGTGTGATCCCCTGGGACGCAGCATGATGCGAAGATCGCCGGGAAACCGGGAAATAGTAACAATTCCCCGATGTTGCTGCAGAGGAACGACTATTTGCATGGCGGTTTATAGGAAGAAGCGATAGATGAAAATTGAAAATCTGTTTAACGAAGTCGTGAAGGATCACCTGTCTGTTGTTCAAATGATTCAAGGATCGCCTGAGATTGTCAGCGAAATCTCGGTGATTGCCCGGATGGCCCTTACCGCATTTCACAGAGGCCACAAACTCCTGCTCTGCGGTAACGGCGGAAGTGCGGCGGACGCGCAGCACATCGCCTGCGAACTCGTCGGCAGGTTCTTTCTTGAACGAAGGGCGCTTGACGCCGAGGCATTGAATGTCAACACCTCGTCGCTTACGGCGATCGGGAATGACTATTCAATCGATTATATTTTTGCACGGCAGGTGGAGGCGAAAGGCAAGCCGGGCGACGTCCTTCTCGGCATTACCACCAGCGGGACCTCGAAGAACATCATCGCCGCATTCGAGGCGGGCCGGAGAATCGGTCTGAAGAACGTCTGCCTGACGGGGGAAAAAGCTCCGGCCTCGCTTGATGCCCTCTGCGACGCGGTTATCAGGGTCCCCTCCTCCTGCACCCCCCGGATCCAGGAGGTGCATATTCTCCTCGGGCATATTCTCTGCGAGTATGTCGAGAAGGAACTGTTCGGAGGTTCGTCCGGCGAAGGGCTGTGATATAAGGTCGCATATGCATATAGTGCGAGAAAAAATTACTCATGACGATCTGCAGGCGATGGCTGACGGCATGTTCGGAAACATCGTAAAAGCCGTTGTCGATATCGGACGCGCCGTTATCGCCGTAAACGCCGAGCTTCATGCCGATGAGGAGTCGCTTCTTCTTGAGGACGGCTCACGGCAACAGGATCTGTGGGGGATAAATCTCTATCCCGAGTTTTACGGGAATAATGACAATTTTATAGAGTTCGATTCGATGATCAACCTTCGGCCCTCGCAGAACAACCGCAGCAGGGGGGTTGACGATCCGGCGATCCGTCAAAAAATCATTGAGATCGTCCGTGAGTGGATTCCATGAGTGCCCTGCATCGGGAACTCGCCGCCGGGCGGTGGTACGCACTGTCGTTTTGTGAACAGATGGCCAATGTCGGCAGTGAGGTCGAGCGTACCTTGCAATGGAACGGGAAGGGCAACGGGGAGTATGCGCAACGCGCATTTGAGCGGGCGCTGGAGCTCCTGGATCTGACGATCGTTGATGTTAAAAACAGACGGCGGCTCAGGGAAATCGTTCGCACGCGCGAGGCGCTCGTTGATTTTTTTGCATTTGGAAACGAGTACCGCAGCAACGAGGCGATCTGGCGAAATTATTTCCAGGCCTTTGCCTATGCTGCACGATTACGGTCGGGGAAATAACGAGGAGCAGGGATGCGTGGCTTTCGACAACGAAGCAGTGAAATGAGATCTCCTGATAAAATGAATGCCGAGACTGTAAACGATCCGACTATAGTTCATCGGTCACCGGCTCAGAAATGGGCGGAAGTGAACAGGCTCCGTAAGATGGCCTGGGATTTGAAATACGCCTCGGTCAAACAATACCATCCGGAGTGGACCGACGCTCAGATACGGGAGAGGGTGAGAGAAATATTTCTGTATGCAACAACATGACCTGATCGATGTTTTCATTGCTCCGCTCGAGGGAAGCCGCATCGAGTATATGATTACCGGGTCGGTCGCAGCGACCATCTACGGGGAGCCGCGATTGACTCATGATATCGATCTGGTGATCGCGCTGCGGGCGGCCGATATCCCGAAATTCTCGTCCCTTTTCCCGGCGACGGATTTTTACTGCCCCCCGCAGGAAGTGCTTCGCATTGAAACCTCGCGGAAAACATTTGCGCATTTCAATCTGATCCATCACGATACGGGATATAAGGCGGATATGTATCCGCTTACCGGTGAGCCGCTTCATGCCTGGGGTTTTGAGAACCGGCGCAGAATCCCACTCAAGGCTGAACTGCAAATCTGGGTCGCCCCCCCCGAATACGTCATTGTCAGGAAACTGCAATACTTCAAGGAGGGCGGTTCACAGAAGCATCTTTCGGATATAAGGAAAATAATCGATTCGCCGGAATCAACAATCGATTCGACGCAGCTTGAGCGATGGATTGTCCTCAAGGGTGTTCAGAAAGAGTGGGCGCTTGCCGGGGGATATGAAGAAAGATAGATAAATCGCATCCCGTAGACGCTCCCGACTGAATTTCCAGTCAGCATTGAAAGGTATTCCTACGGCCCGCCGGCAGGCGGGCCTTTTTCATATCGCAGAGGGGGGCGGGATCGCTTTTTCAGCAATACGATAAGCGATACCTTCTCATCGATCCCCGTTGACGGTATCTCTATTTCCGATGCGGGATATTTCTTGTCGTTGATGATGATATGACGGTCGGTGATTGAAGAGATTGAATGTATGTTGTCCATGCCGATATAGTCGCCGCCCTTTTTAAGCAGAAGGGCGACGTTGTCGTTCGGTGCCAGGCGTGCAAGAAGCCCGTTATCTATTGCCAGGCCACCCGTCGCGTGGAACGGGAATCCGGCTATGGAGAAATCCGTTTCGGCCTGGAGGGCGAGGGTCGGCGTGCCCATGATGTTTTCCATTGTTGCGGCGGCCTCCCCGGAGAGGTGTCCGTCCGTGTGAACGCTCCTGTTGCCGGCGCTTGCGGGGAAATGGCCGGAGGAAAGGATCGACCGCGATGAATCGGTGATTTCGAGCACCGAAAATCCCATCGGCTTGAGAAACTGGGAGGCTGTTTCCGTAACAACCGGTGAAGAGCGGTCGTTCTCAACAAGAAGACGCAGCGAGAAATTGTTATTGGAAGCGACGACATCCGCAAACGCCTTCAAACGGGATTCGATCCGGACGGAAAGGTCGTTAAGCCGTTTCTGAACCGTCTGTTCGGCGAAATGCAATCGTTCGAGATCCGCGGCACTTTTCGCATGGTTCAATCGGTTATTCATGATGAAGAATACCAGCACGGCCGTGATGACTGTTGAAACAGTTGCGGTAATGGCGATTCTCATAGGACTCCTTGAGCAAAAAATGACGGTGAACTATTCTTACTTCGGTAGAATAGAATTTCAGATTCCATCGGCACGCCTCACCCCAACTCCCCCGACCCCTCTTCCCCTCTCCGGAGAGCGGAGAGGGGAAGAGGGGTGCTCCCGCAGTGCGGGACGGGGTGATGGGGTGAGGCGACAAGCAAACCACAGGAACGTTCATCGTACCGAAGTAGGACTATCGGTTCACGAAAAATAAAATAAAACAGGCAAAGGGACAAAGACCGTCGTTCGGGGAACCGCAGTTCATCAATCGGACGGATGCCGTTCCTTTATGGAGATCAATTTACCCCCCGAGAAAATAAGCTTATGGGAAAGATAGGTCATTGAACGTTGTTCCTCCTGCCCGCTTCCGGTCGAGTCGGTCGCCAGCGGTTCGCCCCAGCTGATACGCACCTGGTCGGGCGTCATTCCGATGACGACACGATGGTTGTTGATCCGCTCCCAGGTCTCTTCATCCCAATGATAGACGGTTATCGGATCATCCTCGAGGATCTCGTCGTCCCAGGGATTGCTGCGCGTGATCTGTGACGGAATAGTGTTTGTCCAGCTGTATCGTACGGGGATGAATCCCGATTTCCCCGTAGCGGAGGTTACCATCAGCCAGATCGGTTTTACGGGAAGCGGCGTCGTTCCCCACCGGATGTCGACCACGGTAAGAGGGTCCTGGATGTTGACGTGAAGGCCGGTGAGCGAAGCGGCGGAGTTGGTGCCGAAGGTGGAAATGACCCCTCGTCGAGCGAAAACAACCATCCCGAGCCAGCGCCGGCGGGCCCCCTCGAGATCGTCGGCAGGAGCGATCTCCTGAAGCGCCTGCAGGCGGGTGCGGCCGAAGATCTTCTGATTCGTTGACGTGTGGAAAAAGGTAACCAGCCACTCATCGCCGTCCGGTTCCGCCGTTTCGACGAGAAGGGAGTCTCCGCTGATCGCTTCGGTGCGGATACGATGATTGTCATGCTCCCACTCCGGATCGATCGGAGCGGTATCGCATTCGGCTTTTTTACACCGGTAGAGTTCATACCCCGACTGCCCGGCGAACTGCTGTTTCGGAAGAACGACAAAGGTCATTCCCGGCCACTGCGGCGGTATGATCGGTAATGACAGAGGAGCGCGCTGCGCCTTTGATGCCGCCGGAGCGCCGGTGGGCGGTCGGGGCGGCAGCGGTTTTTCTTGGCGGAGGGAGGGCCGTTTTACGGGTGCGACGAGAGGTGTTCTGACCGGAGCAGTGCAGAATACCGAAAGAAGCAGAACGGCTCGAAAGGCGGCGGATTTCATCGGAGTTTCTCTATAATCAACCAGAAAAAACGATTCCCTTCGGGGCCAGTCATTAATCACAAATACGATATGCGCAGGGAGTGAGTCAACACAAGTTCCCCATCCTCACAGGGTATATAACTATTTTACAACTTGCGCAATGATTCGGCGGTGCAATCGATGCGTTTTCAAAAAGAGAGGTATCATGCACACACTGGAGCTGCTGCTTGGAAAGATCGGCGACGTTGTTTGGGGCCCGCCGATGCTGGTGCTTCTTTTCGGGACCCATTTTTTCCTGACGTTTCGGCTGAAAGGCATACAACGGTATATCGGTAAAGGAATCCGGCTCTCTTTCCGGCGGACAAAGGAGGGGGAGGGGGATATCAGCCATTTCGGGGCGCTCGCCACCGCCCTGGCCGCTACCGTGGGGACCGGCAATATCGCGGGGGTTGCGACCGCCGTCGCGGCCGGGGGGCCGGGTGCCGTGCTCTGGATGTGGCTTACCGGCGTGTTCGGGATCGCCACCAAGTATGCCGAAGCGGTTCTTTCGGTAAAGTATCGCGTCGTCATGCCGGACGGTACGATTGCCGGAGGGCCGATGTACGTGCTGGAACGGGGGCTGCACAGCAGGCCGCTCGGCATGCTGTTCGCCGCATGTACCGCCATAGCCGCATTCGGCATCGGCAATACGGTGCAGTCGAATTCCATCGCCAATCTTGTGCTTGACACAGTCCATATCAACCCCTGGATAACCGGCGTCGTCCTGACGGCGCTCACCGCCTTGGTCATCCTCGGCGGCATCAGGTCCATTGCGCGGACCTGCGAGAAACTGGTTCCGCTGATGGCGCTTTTCTATATCGCCGGTTGTACGGTACTTCTGGTTCTGTTCGCATCCGAAATCATTCCCTCGCTGCGATGTATCGTCAACAGCGCTTTTACCGGTCAGGCCGCTCTCGGCGGATTCGCCGGAGCAGGCGTGCGTGCGGCCCTCAGGTACGGTATCGCCCGCGGGCTTTTTTCGAACGAGTCGGGAATGGGGAGCGCGCCCATCGTCGCAGCCGCAGCGCAGACGAAAAGTCCGGTGAGACAGGCGCTTGTCTCGGCCACCGGCACCTTCTGGGATACGGTCGTCATCTGCGCACTCACCGGACTTGTCATCGTCGCCTCGGGTGAATGGACCGGTGGAACAACGGGCGTGGCTCTCACTAAAGCAGCATTCAGTCATCTCCCGCATGTCGGGCCGTTCATTCTGACCGTCGGGCTCTTTCTGTTTGTTTTCTCGACGATACTCGGCTGGTCGTACTACGGTGAAAGGGCGGCTGAGTATCTTTTCGGACAGCGGATCATCACCTCCTACCGGTTTCTCTGGGTGGGGGCGGTGATGGCGGGTGCAATCGTTAAAGTGCCGGTGGTCTGGTCGTTCGCCGATATTGCCAACGCACTCATGGCGCTGCCGAACCTTCTGTCGTTGCTGCTGCTCTCCGGAGTGATCGCCGGGGAGACAAGGAAATATTTTTCTGGGGGAGAGAGGGGTGACGGAGCAGTGCCGTAATTCCCCTGGCGGGGCAACTGTTGTGAGGATCGTCGATTACTCTCTTGGGAAAAAAGTATTTTTTCAGCGGAGGTCCCCGGGAATGCACCTTGCAGCAGCGCTCATTTCAAGCACCCGTCCGCGTCAGTGGCCGAAAAACGCGTTTATTTTCGCCGCGCTTCTCTTTTCAAAAAACACATTTCATCTCCCGATGCTCGGCAAAACGGTGGCGGGATTCATTGTCTTATGTCTGCTTACCGGGGCGACCTACCTTTTCAACGACATTATCGACCGTCGCAACGACCGCACTCATCCGGAAAAATCAAAGCGGCCGATTGCCGCGGGGCTGCTCGCCGTTCCGACGGCGGCGATCGCGGCCGCCGTCATGGCGATTGCGGGTCTGGGGATCGCACTGCCGCTTGACCGGCAATTTTCAGAAGTCGCACTTGTCTACCTGGTGCTGCAGTTCGCCTATTCGACGCTGCTCAGACGCGTCGTGATCCTCGACGTGCTCGCGATCACGTGCGGCTTCGTACTGCGGGTGCTTGCCGGCGCGGTTATCATTCATGTGGAGATTTCTTCCTGGCTTCTCGCCTGCACGTTCCTCCTGGCACTCTTTCTGGCGCTCTGCAAGCGGCGTCACGAACTGATGATTCTGGGTGAGGGTGCAGGGAAACACCGAATCGTGCTCGGCGACTACAGCATCCCCCTTGTCGATCAAATGATATCGGTAACAACGGCGTCGACGGTACTCGCCTATACGCTCTATACCATGTCCGAACAGACGATCGCCAAATTCGGAACCGAGCGTCTTGTCGCTACCGTGCCGTTCGTCGTTTACGGCATTTTCCGTTACCTCTATCTTGTGCATATACGGAAGGCGGGCGGCAGTCCCGAAGCCCTGCTGCTGACCGATGCGCCGCTTATCGCCGCCGTCGTCCTCTGGGCGATTACCGCGGGGGCAATAATTTACTTATGACAAAGGAAACGCAGCAATGAGCAAAGCACAGGTCGCTCTCATCCGTACCGCTCCCGCCACGGTTTTCGACGATTACCACCGCGTGATGAACCTCGCGCAGTATTGCGACCATATCGACCGGCACTGCGATACGGCGCTCAAAGTCAATATAAGCTGGCATTTTTTCTATCCCGGCAGTTCGACACCCCCCTGGCAGCTTGACGGGGTGATCCGTTCGATGAAGCGAGACGGTTTCAGCGCCGAGCGGATGCATGCGTGCCATAACCGGACGGTGGTCGTGGATGCGCGCCTCGGGGAGAGGGAGAACAAGCAGCTCGCGGTGGTCGAGGCGCACGGGCTGCGCAACGTACACCTTTACGAAAACGAAGAGTGGGTAGATGTCCGCGACGCCGTAGGCGACCTGACAAAGGAGTTTATCTGCCTCAACCGGGTCTTTCCCAAGGGATTCAGGATACCGAAACGGTTTATCAATGAGAACATCATCCATCTTCCCACAATCAAGACCCATATTTTCACCACCATCACCGGCGCCATGAAAAACGCCTTCGGCGGGCTTTTAAACGAACGCCGGCACTGGACGCACCCCGTCATACACGAAACGCTCTGCGATCTGCTCATGATCCAGAAGAAGATCCATCGCGGGCTCTTCGCGGTGATGGACGGCACCATTGCGGGCGACGGGCCGGGGCCGCGCTGCATGGTGCCATATCTTAAAAATGTCGTTCTTGCCTCATCCGATCAGGTGGCGATCGATGCGGTAGCGGCGTATCTGATGGGTTTCGATCCGCTTGAGCAGATCCGCTTCATACGGCTTGCCCACGAGCGGGGGCTTGGGTGCGGCGACATCAGAGAAATTGAAATTGTCGGTGACCGGAATCTGCTTGAGAACAGGTGGAACTTCGACGGCCCCTTTAAAAAAATGACCTTTGCATCGAAAATGCAGCATCTCATCTACTGGGGGCCGCTCAAAGGACCGCTCGAGTGGAGTCTGAAAACGTTTCTTGCTCCCTGGTCCTATATCGCCAGTGTCCTTTACCATGATTTCTTCTGGTATCCCGCTCATCTGAAACGGGTAAACAACGTTCTGAAAAGCGACTGGGGCCGGCTTTTTCACAACTGGGAAAAAGTGGCGGTTTCTCCGGACGATTTCTCGGCAAAGGGGTTTGTTGATGTCGGCAGGGCAGCCTATCGGCTCGACCGTTCCCGCATGCCGAGCCTGCAAAAATCAATGAAAATTCTCGGAACCTGCCTGAAAGAGGCTCCCGAATTTTCGCGCAGGCGCAGAGCGGCAAGTGATGAAAAATCGTAACCGGTTATCCGCATTCGCCGACAACGGGATGGCGATCGGAGCACTTAAACAGGTATATTTGAAACCATGGATAACAAGCGTCTAACTGAGATCCTCGAAACGCTCTCTCGCGGCTCGATGTCAATCGATGAGGCACTCGGGCAGCTTCGGGACCTGCCCTTTTCGGACCTCGGTTTTGCCATGGTCGATCATCACCGCGTCGTACGAAAGGGTTATCCCGAAGTGATTTTCTGTCAGGGCAAAACGGAGGAACAGGTCGTTGAGATTGCGAAAACCCAGATCGACCATGAAGAGACCGTGTTCGGGACACGTGCGAACGAAGCGGTGCTGCAGGCAGTCGCCGATTCGATCGATGGCGTTGCGATCGACCGGCTCGGTTTATGCTTCTGGAAAAAATCCGCCCACTGGAGGCCGCGCGACAAGGTCATCGGAACTATTGTCGTGTGTACCGCCGGTACCGCGGATCTGCGGGTGTCACTCGAGGCGCAGCGGACGCTTGAAATTCTCGGTCATCCCTGCAAAGCACTCAGCGATGTCGGGGTTGCGGGTATCCACCGCCTCTTCGCCCATCGTGAGGTGCTGGAGAAGGCCGCGGCGGTTATCGCGGTTGCGGGGATGGAGGGCGCCCTCCCGTCGGTGATTGCCGGTTACGTTTCGTGTCCGGTGATCGCCGTGCCCACGAGCGTGGGGTACGGGTCGCACCTGGGCGGCATGGTGCCGCTTTTCGCCATGCTCAACTCCTGTTCGACCGGGCTGTCGGTAGTCAATATCGACAACGGTTTCGGCGCAGCCTGCGCCGCAGCGGCGATCAACGACCTCGGCGGCCGCTGCATATCCTGCAATGGAAAAGTACCGGATTAGGGCGCCGGTATCTCGACGACAAAAAGAGTTTTCCATCTTTTCCCGGTAAGATAAAACAGACCGCTTTCAGTATGATAGGCGATCCCGTTGAAGACGTGATCCTCTGAAGAGGGGGCTTCACGCGCGACCAGATCGGCGCAATCGATGATCCGTTTAACGATACCGCGCTGCGGATCGATTTCGAAGAGGTAATCGCTGAACCAGACGTTGGCGTACACGCATCCCCGGGCGAATTCAAGTTCGTTGAGCCGGCCAAGCGGTTTCCCTCCACAGGTAACGGGGAGGCGGCCGATGAGCGAAAAGCGGCGATCGCGAATATAGAGCGTATCGGAGCCGTTGCTCATGATCAGCTGCGTGCCGTTTGCGGTGAGCCCCCACCCTTCACCGGCGTAGGAAAGGGTATCGATGCAGGTGAGACCGGGCAGTGTATAAACGAAACATTGCCGTTCTTGCCAGGTGAGCTGATAGAGGTTGCCGGCACAAACCGCGCACCCTTCGGCAAAAACGGCGCCGGACATCGGGCGAAGGGCAAGAAGGAGGCCGTTCGTATCGAGGATGCGAATACTTGACTGATGCCGCAACCCCGTGCTCTCGTAGAGCGTTTCCCCGTTGAAGACGAGCCCCTGGGTAAATGCCGCCGTGTCGTGCGGCAGCGTGCGGACTATCCGCGGCAGGCAGCGTGCGGGAGCGATGATCGCATGGGGATCCGGCTCGTTTTTCCCCTTGCAGGCGACGATGCACGCCAGCAGCGTCAGGGAGCATAGTGTGGCGGCGATGGGGGCGAATAATTTACTCATCAGAATCCGCTGGTGAGCGAGAGGCGGAATGACGACCTGAGCATCCAGTACGAGAATTCGAATGCGATGCTGCTGAAAAACAGATGTGATTTACAGCGCCCCAGCTCGATGCCGGCCGAGAGGGCATGGTCAAGGAACACCGATTCCTGCCGATATCCCGGGTCGGAAAACAGACGGTGTCTGTTTTCGGGCGGCCGGTCGAAAAAACCGCTGTTCGCATAGGTGAAAAGACGGTAGCCGGCATGGCCGTACAGCGCATCGAAATAGTTGCGGGAGCCGCGGTTGATGGTTCTGACAATGGGGAAAACGAGCATAAGCCCGTTTACGGAGAGCAGGTAGCTGTTGGACATGCCGTCGAGCAGCCGATCTTCCGTCCCGTCGGTGGAGAAAAGCCGGTCATCGAGGGTCCGTTCGCCGTGATACGTTGCGACGGTTGAAGAGCGCAGCTGCAGCGAACCGTATTTGAAAAGCGGTATGCCGTGGAACAGATCGATCTGCGCCATCCATCCGCCTACCACCGGCATTATCGTGTCGGTTGAGTCGTTTTCAAATGAGATAATGGAACCGGGGAGGAACCGCGGGCCGGCGGCGAAGTGAAATTCCGTGTAATCGGCCATGTTATAGTACAGATCTTCGTTGATATACCCGGTGTGCGACCATACAAGGTAAAACGGCATGCTGCAGAAAAACGGATAGCCGGAAAAAGGCATCGACATAAGAGTGGCGGCGGCGCCGCAGAACCACTCGCGCGCAAGTTGAAACTCGATGTACGGAGCAACGGAAATATACCTTGGCAACAGCATCATTGCCATTTCGGTGCTGATTTCAACACCGATCGTGGGGACGCCGTAACGATTTTCAAACGCGAGCGTCGGCAGGGCGGCGAAGTAAAAGGGTGGTTCTGTTGCGGATGAATCGGACTGATCCCCGCTGGCTTGCTGCTGCCGGTAGTGGTTTATGAAAAACAGCTCGGTTGCCGGGCGCGTGAGAGAAGTGCGCAACCCTGCCGGAGCCGTTCGTTCGGTAAAACGGGAGGGAGCTTCAGCCTTGATTGACGGTAAAAAAGAGACCGGCACTCCTTTTTGGTGATCGTTACCGTCGGGCGCTGAGGCGCTTTTGCCGGTGACGATTTTCTGGACACCGATCAGCATTCGCACGAGACGCTGCCGCTTCTGCAGTGCGTCGGATCGGTAATTGCTGAACCCTCCGGTAACGATCAGGCCGATGGAATCAACGGACGGTATCTCTTGACCGGTAAAAATGCTGCCGTTTCTCATCAGCCGTCCGTCGATCTGCACCTCCCAGATGCCGCGTCTGAGTTTCGGCCGGTAGGGGCGGGATTTGACGGTGACAACTCCCTGCGGCCGGGGCAGCGGCGAGAAGGAGCAGCGGGAAGCGCCGGTCACGGTATACGGATCGGCGGCGGGCGCCGGCTCGACGATAGAGAACCGGTTCGTATGGTAATGGGAGGCGATGATCCGTCCAGCAGGCCCGATCTGCGGGGAGAAGAACCCCCCGGCGGTCGTGGTATGGCGTTGGAGGTCGCTCCCGTCGGGGAGCAGGGAGTAGATATTGAAAACCCCGTCGTAATCGGCGCTGTAGTAGATGCGCCCCTCGGGCGCCCAGAAAGGCGACTCCTCCTGAGCACCGCCCGGGCTGATCGGTTCGAGCTTCTTCTCGGCCTCCGTCCATCTGAAAAGCCGTGAGCGGCCGTCGACGATTTTGGACATAACGATAATCGACGGATTCTCGGGGTTGACGCTGATATTCACCAGGGGGGCGCCGAGTTCGCCGGGAATGAGCTCGGTGAGGGGACCGCCGTCGATTGGGCAGCGATAGAGACCGAATGCCCCCTTTCGGAACCCGATGCAGAGAAGGCTCTGTTCACCCGGAACGGCGGCGACGTCATAGATGCGGCCGTCAACGGTCAACCGCTTCCTTTCACCGTTTGAAAGGGAGAGGGAGAAGAGGTCGTTAAGATACGAGCCGTGGTTGTTGGGCGTCCGGGATTTGATGAAAAAAATCCTGTCGGATTTCGACGAGAAGCAGTGAGCGGTATGAGCATAGGGAATCCGGTAGAGCGGACGGATTTCCCCCGTGCGGGTGACGATAAGATCGGTTCTTCCGCCGTCGTCGCGTCCGCTGGAGAGCCATGCGCAATATCGTCCGTCGGGCGAGACCGCAGGCCGGAGGTTGAAGCGTCCGTCGCCGGAAAGAGCGGTCGGTGCATCATCCGTCAGGCCTGCAAAGCGGGCGGTAAAGGCCGTGTGGAGCGAGTCGGCCCACGTATCGTACAGAGCGCGAAGGGACATGCCGGTCTGATTTGAAAAATGATGCATGAAATCCCTCGGTTCTTCGGCGCAGGCGGTGAAAAAGGCGCGGAGCCGCGCGAGGCCTATCTTCCCTGCAATGTATTTTGTAAAGGCATAGCCCTGATTGTACACCAGCTCGTTTCCCCAATAATCGTGGTTGAAATCTCCCATCTCATCGAGCGACAGCATCCTGTCGGAGAGCACCGCGCCGCGCAGCACCATCTCCCGGCGCGAATCGAAGCAGTCGTTTCCCAGAAGCTCGGTTTCATACTGGGCAATGCCCTCCATTACCCAGGAGGGATAGGTCGAAATCTTCGCGAACGGTTCCGCGACGCCGTACTCTTCATCGGGAGTGGAGACGCTCAGGCCGATGGAAAGATCGACCGTCTGCATCCGTTTTTTCTGCTCAAGAGTGATGATATGGGTAAGTTCGTGGGTAATGACATTGCGCAGCCAGGTCGTGTTGCTGCGCAGGTCGAACCGGCTGTCGGGAATCCATATCATGATATTCGCGGCGGTCCACTCCGCATACCCGTTACTGAAATCATCATAATCGGCAAGTGAGAGGGTGATTTTATCGCGAGGTTCATAGTCGAATAAAGTGGAAAGCGTTGCAAATGCCCCTTCTGAAATTTTCCAGGCTGCATAGACCGCGGGTTCGGTTTTATCGTAAAAATTGATGATGAAATGCTCGGTCGTTACCGATTGCCACTCTATTTCAGGATGATTGTAGGCGGCGGCGCCGAGAGTAAGAAACGCGAGAAAAGTGACGATTCTTTGGAAGTGCATGGACGTATTCCCGTAGTGAATGAAACGGCAGTCGGGCAATGTGAGTAAATATATATCCCCCCTCTTTCCAGGGAGGGGATGTTGTGAAAGGTGCATAAGCGCGCACCTCAGAAATAGAAGTTCACCCCGAGGCCTATGCCGAATGCGGGGAAGGTGATCTGCTGCGTTATATCGGTGTCGGTAGCGGAGTCCTCAATATCCATTTCATCAAAATCGAAGTCCAAATCCATGCTGAGCCATTGAAAGATGAAATCGACGCTGAAACCGACATGCTTGCCAGCGAGTATTTCCGCGCCGGTCCGAACGCCGGGCGTCACCCTGAAGCCTAACTTGACATCACTGTCGCTGTCCATTTCATAATACATGTAGGTCGAATTGTACGACTCTTCAGCGAATTCATAATAGATGATCGGGACGGTGAAATTGGCGAAAATACCGGCGTTGATCTTGAGCGGATATATCCGTTTTACATAATTCACTCCGACATGGGCACCGATTGACATATAAATAAGGTCAAGCCGGTCGGTGAGATATAGGTCCACATACTCCCAGGTTTCGGTTCCGAACAGAAAATGGGGGCCCACCTCGACGGTCAGGAATTTCCCGGCCCTGATCTGGAAACGGACCAGGAAATCCATCATCGGGGTCGCGGTTTGGGAATACCCCATCTCTTCACTGACATATTCGAAAAAATAGCTGCGGTTGTAAAACCACGTTGAATCGAGCTGCAGATAGATTTCATCCTCATAGGTTTCATCCCACTCTTTTTTCGTATGGCGAACGTTGCCGGGGAGGAGGGTAAAGGAGATGCCTACGCCTCCCCTGTTGCGGTTTTTCTCCGTTTTTTCATCCAGCGTTGCCGCCGCGCCCACTTCCTCTTCTTCCTCTTCGGGCGCCTCCTTCTGCTCCGATACTGCGGTCGTTTCGGGAGCGGCGGCCGGTTCGGGTTCCTCCTGCGTTTCCGTTTCGACGGGCCGGGCTGCAACTTCCGGCGCCGGGGAGACGCCGGTATCCGTGCCAGTCAGCTTCCGTGCGATGTCCTTGAGGTGTTCCACCACCTCTTCGATATCGCCTTTGATGTCGACCGAAACGACTTTTACGATCTGCGCCGTCTGCACGTCGATGGCGCGGATGTTGACCATGAACATCGAACCGAGTTTCCCCAGCGACCCGACTACGAGTATCTTGACGCCGAGCATCTGTCCCATTTCAACCAGGCATGCCTCGTCGGTGCAGGCGCCCGACTGTTGGAACCCCTGCTCAGTGAGTATTTCCTGCATCTGGTTGCGCTCCATGACGTTGACTTTACCCGTATTGAAGAGCTCGCTGCGCAACCGGTCGGTAATCAGTTCGCTTTCTCCTTCGGTAACGCCGCCGCTGCTTTTAAGATTTACAACAGCATAGTTGGTCTTCGGTTCGGCGGCGGTCTGCGCCCTCGCGTCGGCGAGCAGGCCCGACACCAGCAGTAAAAGAATGACGACATGTTTCATGGAATCTGTCCCCTTGCAGGAAGTGATAAAAAAATCGAACAGTAAAAAAATGATTAAGTTGAAATTGTATCACCATACGCCGGGTATGTGCAATGAAAAGATGCATGGAGCCGACGGATTCTATTATATTATTAGGAAGAAGGAAGAGGGTATTTTCCAAGGAAGGGAACATGGTACCTGAACGGACTCACTCGGTTTCACCCCGGCACGATGGGTATCTCCATAATCGTTTTTTAACCAAACAACCGGGACGCTCTTTCACCCAGCCCGTTGATGCGATAACGTTTGATCTCGTGGATCTGTCGGGTGAGAAGCCGGAACAGGGGAGAGAGTATGCATGGCTTACGGCAATTGCTGCAACCATGTCCGAGAAAGAGGTGGCCCGAAGAGCGAAAAAACATCGCGACTCCTACCCAACCGTTGATGACGCTTTGGCTGATAAAATAATAATGGAAGCGTTATAGTGTAACTGCTGCGGCCGGTTTTTACATCCCTTCATGAGCTTCTCCGACGAAATCAGGCAACTTATTAAAAACAGGATGGTTATACGTCATTCGACCGAAACGGAGCAGTCGGGAGCAATGAACCGCTGCATGATTTGTCGCCGGGAAATAAACCTTCCTTCCGGAACGCTCTGTCTTGCCGTCGGTAGTGAAGGATTGGTGTGCACATTTTGCGGGAAGCTCTATGCTCCGGAAATGGTGAGTACCTTAGAAGCGCAACGACCAATAAACAGCGGGCTCAACGCTTCCGGGATGCTCCAAGAGCCGGAAGAGAGATTCGCAAGCGCCGAATGGCTTGAAATTGCTCACGATATCGACAGCCTTGCCGTTGCCTGCACCGAGCTGGCGAAAGGAATAGCGCGAGGCATTGTTGAGGCCCCGGCCGGGCATATCGGCCTTATGCACTATGCGAAAGATATTAAGAAACCGCCCCGAAAAGAGACCGAATCCGAAAAGGACTACGAACTTCGAGTTCGAACCCATCGAATGACGCGCCTCTATGATAAAATTTCCGCTGATACGGTCAACAGAATCGAGAGAATAAAACAGTTTCTGCAGAAATTAGGATTGCCCTCAATTTCAGAGTAACAAGGTATGGAATCGGTGAATGTACTGGGGGCGGATGGAGCGCCGACAGGGGAGATGGTTTTACGCAGTACCGCCCATTCCAAGGGGTTATGGTACTGAAGCGTCCATGTATGGATCCGGAACAGTCGTGGAGCGCTCCTGCTTCAGAAACGGTCGCCTTTTAAGGAGACCTTTCCCGGATTGTGGGACATCTCAGCTGCAGGGCATATTTCAGCAGGAGATTCAAGCAGGGAAACCGCAGTACGGGAGCTACGGGAAGAACTCGGTATTTCATTAAAAAGCAATGCCTTGAGATTTCTTTTTAGTGTGCGCTGCAGCTGCCGGCTGGTCGCTATGGGCTCGGGAGGAGCGCTGAACTCGGGCAGAAAAAAACCAGCCCTCGGACAGCAGCGCTCTCCATTTCTCGCCCTCCGCGGCTGGCGCTGATGCGGGGGGAGAAGGACATTTTTTTCGCCATTATTAAATAAATGTATTCTTCGGAATACATCATTAGTAAATAATCCTTCTTTTTTTCTTCCTGCGGTCTTTCATTTTCTTCAGAAAAAAGTGTTTGCTCATGCAAATTTTTCAGGTAGCGTAAGACTGGCAGTCACCTACCAACCACGCCCACACAATCCCCGATGTAGCGAGCCTAAGGGCATAGCCCCGTCAGGTCGGAACGACCGAGGGTCAATAACCATAAGCGCAGAAAAAACTCTCCCTCTTTATCGGCTGAACAGAATTTCCTGAATAACATAGTAGAGACTTTCGGCGATCTTTTTCATTCCTGCATCGGAAGGGTGCGATGCAACTCCCGCATCGGCGAATAAACCGTATGCGGTGTTCTCGCGCAGTATACCGGTATAATAGAGATCAACATAGTACCAGCCGTGATCGAGCGCCACCGATCGCTGTATGGAATCCTTGTAGCGGAAAGGCGTGAAATTGCCGGTTACGATCACCCTTGTCGATGTATCCGCATACGATTGTATCAATTTTGTCAATGTGCCGTAATAGTCATTGTTTTTCGCATAAGTATTATCGACATTCTCCCCGAGTCGTATAACGAGTACATCCGATTTGAAACAGGCTATCTCCGTAAATAGCGAAAGATCAACGGAGAAATCCTGCTCCCAGGCCACAATGGTCTGGATTTTACGGACAAATGTCGTGCGCGGAAAACAGTCAGATAATTTGGACAGAAGCACATGTACATAATCATTCTCCTTACAGGAAGCAGCCATGCCCCAGTCTCCGTACCATCCGATATCGGGGTCCGGGGCATGATAAGTGATGCTGTTGCCGACTATGAGAAGTCTGAGAGTATCGGGAATCGTTTCCGCCGACGCAACGGACACTGTATACGCCTGCGTCGAACCGTCCTTAGCCGTCACCGTATAGACCACGGGATGTGTAAAGTCCCGCGGCATTTCCGTCACAGGATCGATAACCGTTCCGAGATATTGAATCACCGGAGTGAGCGCGGTAAGCAATGTTCCGGACGGAACCGTCACGCTGATCGTATGTTTCGATTCATCTATTTTTCCTCTAACATCGGGACTGGCAAATCCGAACCAGGTGATCCGTTTGATGCTCTCGCCGCTGACAGTATCCGATCCCGGCAGGTTACATCCTGCCAGAATCATCGCTGATAACAGAGGGGAAGTGAAGCGCGGGCCGAGCAAAAAAATACCGCGGCCATTTCTACTCGACCACAATTTCAACCGGTCCCGCATTGCTGCTTTTGTTGAACGCCTTGTCGACCGATCGAATGACGTAATTCAATACGGTACCCGACGGTATGGCGGAGATGGTATCGGTCAAAAGAGTCCCTTCAGTCGTGAATATCGAACCATGCTGACCGCCCATATCGATCCGTTCAACCTCATACCAGCGGAGGCTGTCGTACTCAAGCGGCTGCCAGGAGAGGGTGACGACCGCTTCGGTGGTATCGTAAACGGCGGTAAAATCTTTCGGTGGCAGCAGGCGGGGGACCGGCGTAAGGATGAGCGTATCCGCATCGGTGATACTGCCGGCTTCAACGGTAACCGTCTGCTTCGCTGAAAAGAAACCGTCGGTTGCATAATACATGATGGTATAGGTTCCCTCTGGCAGTTCAGGAAAGGAGTAGCTGCCGTCCTGCGGGGTAATGAACGAAAGATTGATCTCCTGAACGATGACCATGATTGCTGCATCTTTAAGGTTGGTGTTTTGGGACGGAACATACCCGCCGACTCCACCACGCGAAACAATCCCGCGGATTCCGCCCGACCTGTCGAGGGTCAGCGTGTCGGAATATCTGTCGGTTTCGGTATCGCCGGTAATCCGGATAGAAGAACGGAATGCCGAGCGGCTGTTGGCGGCATCGGATGCCTGAAGCGAATAGGTCCCGGTTTCGAGACTGTCGAATGTGCATCGCCCGTTGTCACCGGTAAACCTGGTGGCGACTTCAGTTGCTCCCGAAGGAACCGCGAGGGAATCGGTGAGCGCAGAGCTGCGGAACGCGGTAACCGGAATTCCTGAGACAGGCTGCCTGTCGCTGTCAACGACCACCGCGACGATTTGCGGATTTCCCTCTTCGGTCGAAGGACCGCTTACCGGCGCCCGTGAACAGAAAAGGTGAAGCGCAGCCGCCCCCGCCGTAAAAAGTGGAGCAAGTTTATGCGGTACCATTCGTCCTCCTTTTTGACAGAGGAAACAGCTGCATATTCAACTGGAAGGCCCCCTCTTCATTACTGTCTTCTTCAGCGATACACATAACCTTCTTCCGGAATGCTGCGATTTCTTCCCTGATTTTTCCGAACCCCTTACGCGAGAGGCTCATGGTGACGCCGGTAATATCCCGCTGCTCCGGGGAGCAGCTCTCCAGCGCGCGTCGGGCAAGGTCGAGGCTCTGCTTGTGGAACCGCATCATGGCGACCGATTTTACCGCTTCGCCTGCTGTAAGCTGTGGTGTCGTTACATGATACTTTCCTTCCGGGTCTTTTTCAAGAAGGCCAAGTTCGAGGAGAAATGTTATCGCTTTTTCCACCTGTGACGCTGAAAGTGGCGGAGAAAGGAATCTTCCTATTGCCCGGAAATCATCTTTAAAATCGATTACCGGAAGAATCGACCGCAATGCCGCGTAGTACCATTCGGAGAAATAGTTGAACTGGTCCTGCCTGAGTTTCTGCTGTTTTACGTGCCTGCATACCTGTGCCATTTTCTGGTAGAAGAACTCCTTCTCCTTGGGGGCTTCAGCCTGATTGAAAGCAACGAGATTGATGAAGTAATCAGTCTCTTTTTCAGAAAGACGCAGTGCATCAGACATCTTGTAGCTGCCTGACTGGGAGAGGTTCCGCTCTCCTTTCATTATCCGGAGTATGAAATCACGGGCCTTGAATCCGGCCCGATCGGCAACCTTTTTTAGCGAGAATGAGCCATTTTCGGCTTTTTTAGAAGCGATGTAGTCTTTGAGGTATAAACGATAATCGGTATAGGAAAACAGAGACTCCATACCTATAATATAAGGTATCCTTGTAGTTGCAGCAATAAAAAAATTAAAATTAACGTTGTCTATAGACAACACTATTTTTAAAAAAAAATGTTTTTACCCCTGTTTGGATGTACATTAATTTTATGGTGATATAATAAGAGTGAAACACGGTGACACTGGTTTCTGTAGTTATAGAATTAATTTCAAATTACAGGTTCCGGTCATTACACCCCAAGAAGCAGAGGGTGAAAAAAATGAGGATTAACCTGGTACGGTGTATCGCGCTTTCAGCCTTACTGCTGGTAATCAGGCAGGGAGTACATGCCCAATGGGTCCAGTCAAACGGTCCCTACGGCGGAACAATTCTGGCATTGGCGGCAAAAGACGATCTTGTCTTTGCCGGGACAGACGGAGCGGGTGTTTTTCTTTCCGCCGATAATGGGATAAACTGGCGTGCGGTCAATACGGGACTTACGAGCCTTACTGTTTATTCACTTGCCGTGAGTGGCGACAACCTGTTTGCCGGAACTCACTTAGGTGTTTTCCTTTCTACCGACAACGGAGCAAACTGGTCTCGAGTCAGTTCCGGTATTAACAGTTTGAGTGCATCCGGATTTCCTATTTCTCAACTTGCTGTAAGTGGAAGCAACATATTTGCAGTGACTATGGGTGAAATTTTTCACTCCACCAATAACGGTGCAAGCTGGACGCAAGTCAATTCCCGCCTTTCCATTCCTTCTGTTCAATCCCTTGCCGTGAGCGGGGGCAACCTGTTTGCCGGAACCGGTAGAGAAGGTGTTTCCCTCTCCACTGATAATGGTACAACCTGGACTAAAATCAATTCCGGCCTTACTGATTCTACCATCACTTCTCTTGCTGTAAACGGTAACAACCTGTTTGCCGGAACATTCAGTGGTGGTATTTTTCTCTCCACCAATGATGGTACCAGCTGGACTCAAATCAATTCCGGTTGTACCGACTCAACCATCAGTTTTCTTGTCGCGAGTGAAAGCAACCTGTTTGCCGGAACGTATGGAGATGGTGTTTTTCTCTCCACTGATAACGGTTCAAGCTGGACCCGGGTCAATTCCGGTCTTACCGATCTGTTCATCAATTCTCTTGCCGTGAGTGGGAATAACCTGTTTGCGGGGAGTGATGAAGATGGTGTGTTTCTCTCTTCCGACAATGGCACAACGTGGACCAGCGTCAATTCAGGCCTTGTAAATTTTCAAAACTACTGTTTTGTCGTGAGTGGTAATAACCTGTTTGCAGGGGCCGATAAAGGCCGTATCTATCTTTCTACCGATAACGGCACAAGCTGGGTCAACGTTTATTCCGACCCTTCCAATGCTACCATTATGTCCTTGGCGGTGAACGGAAGCAAGCTTTTTGCCGGAAGCGCCGGCCGCATTTTTCTCTCCAGCGATAATGGTACAAGCTGGACCAGATCCGATTGTACCGGTTTAATTCGTACCTTTGCGGTGATTGGTGATAACCTGTTTGTAGGGACGCATGATCACGGAGTTTTTCTTTCCATTGATGATGGAACAAGCTGGGAAGCCGTTAATACAGGCCTTGGCAGCACGAAAATACGGACTCTTGCCGCAAGCGGCAACGACCTGTTTGCGGGGACCTGGGATGGCGGTATTTTTCTTTCCGCCGATACTGGTACAAGCTGGAATGAGGTTAATTCCGGCCTTCCACCTGATGTGATCGTTTTTTCTTTAGCAGTGAGCGGAAGCAACCTGTTTGCAGGAACCAGTGACGGCCTGTTCCTCTCTACTGACAATGGAACAAGCTGGGATTCCGTCAATTCCGGCCTTGGCACCGCCAGGGTTTCATCTTTTACATCGAGGGGTGACAGCCTGTATGCAGGGACCAATAATGGCGTTTATCTCACTACTGATAATGGAACAACCTGGGATGCGATTAATGCGGGCCTACCACATACTGATGTCGGGTCTCTCGCCATCAGCGGGAACTGCCTTTTTGCAGGAGTGACCGGCTGTGGAATATGGCAATTGCCGGTTTCGGATGCAACCACAGTTGAATACCAGACAACACCGTCAAAGAGACGTACCGAAAGGCAAGCCGTTTCTGGCAACTCGCTGTATCTTGCAAATGGGAAACGCTTTTCACTGCAGAAGCACATGGCGGCTAAACCAATGAGTACACACCTGCTGTTTGGAGAAGGATACAACAAAGGACGTTTCACTCTGCCAGAGCAGAGGAACTGGTATGAAAAGTAAAACGATTCTACTGTTTTTCGCTGCAGCCTGTATTGTCGCGGCCCAGGATATTACGTTGTCGCAGGATACCCTGAAGATACATAACAATACGCGAAGTTCAACATCTCCCGATTCATTGACACTGGTAAATCATGGTGCGGACGCAGTGTTTCTTGATTCCCTGCAAATTAAGTTCGAAGTGTTTGATACCACCGGAATGATCGGTGGTGGATTCTATATCGGTTTTGCGGAAGTATTCGGTGCTTCCGGGATATGGGGAAGGAATTGGATTCTGGATAAAACCGGAGAATTATCATACCGGTATGTGGTTGATACTTCGCGACAGTCGGAAAAAGAATGCCTGTCAATAAACGGTTCCGGCGACAGTGCCGTCATTACCCAAATGGTGATCGGAGATTGTCCCATGTGTGCAGCAGTATATTACCCGGCTTATCTGAAAGGGGTTTTGCGGCTTTTTTACAGCAACGGACAGACCGTTGAACTGCAGATAGTGTCCTCTGACGACTTAAGGAAACCAGTGCGGCTGAACAGAGCTGTTCCGCGATATCATTCCGGGAGTGCTGAGGTAAAACGTCACTATCTTATCAGTGGACAAAAGGCACACGATAACATACAAAAACTGAACCTGTTGCATATACGGCATATCATCGTTTCCAAAGAAAACAGGAGTAAATGATAATGTATCCTGCTTTCTGTCTTCACAGGGGCCCCATCAATAGATGCCGGTTTGGTATCATAGTATTCGTTATAGCTGCTATGGCGCAGGACATAACCATTTCGAAAGATTCCTTAAAGGTAACAACCCACCCTGATTCAAGTGAAGATTCGGTGCTTATAACCTACACCGGTTCCGATACGATATGGATTTCATCCGCGAGTATCCGTTTTGATGTTTTGGATACTTCCGGTTTAACGTTGGATACAGTATCCGACGGGCTGGAAATGTTGTGGGGAGGGAGTTATGGAGACTCGTCTTTCTACTATATCTGGCGGGTTTACCCGGCTTCTGGAGATAATTTCCCACTTGGAGATAAGTATATCGGTGGTATGGATTTTAACACTCCCCTGGTTATGCATGCACCGTCATCCGACAGCATGTACATAACCTATTGTACGATAGGTTACAGCCTTTCCCCAAATACCCCGACCGCCTACCCGAAAAAACTCAGCGGCACACTTTCGCTAACATTCAACAACGGGCAGACGGTTGATGTACGCCTGTATTCAGATACAACCGCAACAGAGGTACGACCGAATGTTTTTTTCCCGAAAAGACATAGCGTAAATGAAAAGGTAATCCGCAGATACCTGATTAATGGACGGCGGATTCCCGATAACATGAACGATCATGGATTGAGGCGGTTACAACATATACTCTATGAGTTTCAATCCCGCCATTAAAAGTCATGGAAAGATCGTTACTATGAGTAAGCCTATTCCTATTACTATCCTTCTGAGTATCGACATCTTTGCACAGGGAATAACCCTCTCTCAGGATTCCCTCAAGATCTACAACAACCGGCTCAGCAGTTTTGCGGGCACGATTGCCATCACCAATGGTTCCCAGGATGTGGTGCAGGCCGATTCGATCCATCTAGTTATTCAGGAGATTGATACCGCAGAGTGGGCAGGGCATATCATTGGTGAGGGGCTCGAAGTGTCGTGGCGGGATTACATCAATCAGTCACGCAGCTTTTTCTGGAATACGGAATTGATCGCTGAAGACACCTTCCGCCTTGTATTGCGCGCATCCGCTCCGGAAGGGGCAGTTCCGCTTGTTCTGAATGCCCGGGATTCCTGTGTAATGTTTATGCTGCAGATCGGCAGATGTCTCGGGTGTTCCGGATTGCCCACAGGGCTCCCGGCTTTTTTCACCGGCAGGCTGATCCTCTTCTTCAGCAATGGCGAGGAGAAGGTGATCAGCCTCTATTCCGAAGACCTGCGTTCAACGGATACCTCCGATGCATCGTGTACTGATTATGCCTGTGACTCTTCGGTTATTCGTCAGATACTCGACATGAACGGACTGGATACCGTTGCGGTACAGTCTGTTTCGAGCGTGAATAACGGGCGGGTCGTTCAATTGCACCTTGTGTATGATCAATCATTATTACGGTCTCTACCGAAGAGGCTTGCCATCTTGCCAGCGTCTGTCGGAAGGCTTTCAGCATTACAGAACCTCGATGTAAGCGGAAATACTCTGGATTCTGTTCCGGAAAGTATCGGCCGGTGCACAGACCTTGAATTTCTTTGCATGTATAGAAACCGTCTGTCTGTTTTTCCCGGATGGATAACCGGTTGTACCGGGTTGAAGCGTCTCGGTCTGGGGGAGAATCAGCTTGATCATATTCCTGAATCCATCGGTATGCTGCGCGCACTGAAAGATCTTTTGCTGGGCGAAAACAGACTTACCCGACTCCCCGACTCGATCGGAGCGTTACGCAGCCTGAAAGTACTTGACATAAGTGGTAACCTTCTTGAAACGTTGCCGGCTTCAGTGGTATATCTTGACAGCTTGTCATGTCTCTTTTTAGCCGGAAACAGTATCTGTTCGCTATCCGCCCGACAGGAAGAATGGGTACGCAGGGTTCCTACCGGAACGAATTGTACGCGATGGGAACCTGAGTGGCCGGATTCGCAGCAATGTGATGCCGCTTTCACGAGAAATAGTGCATTTACGCGACGTGGATTAAAATTCAAATTATGGACAGTTGTCCGTACAGGTGATTTTAATTTGGCTGAGATCACCTCGGGAGATGACGCTATTCGAAATATCGAGATATTCGACAGTAAGGGAAGAAGGGTGGAAATAGAAAGGACTTTATCCTATCGATATAATTATCAGGCAATCCGGTTAAAAATGAGAGCATTTTCAGCGGGGATATATCACGTAAGAATAATCTTTTCAACATCGGATGCCGTTTGCCGCACCTTTGTTGTTGACTGAGAATTTCGGAGCAGAGAAGAAGAGATACAATCACCGGTTCTTATCTATGGCCGGAGTGGTAACAGGAGAATACATAAATTTAATCCGGAGCATACCCATTTAAACTGCGGAATAGATATAATCACTATATTAAAAGGTACCAAATTGTCCAGGAGGTTGCTGTATGAAGTCCAATAAAATCTTTTTAATGGCAGTGCTATGTGCGGCCGGTCTCTTTGCCGACGGATTTATTATTTTCCCGCCGGAGTATCTTACACCTCTTACCGTTAAATATCACAAGGTTACCTGTGATATCGTCGACGGGATAGCGACGACCGTGATTGACCAGGAGTTTATCAATAATCAGGAGTATGATGCGGTGGACGGACAATACATTTTCCCGGTCCCCGCCGGTGTTTCGATCAGCGAATTCAACGTGGTGGTCGACGGGGTCGAACATGCCGCCACCGTCATGAGCAGGGAGGAGGCACGTGACTATTTCATTATTGCGATAAAAAATTCCTCCCAGGCATCGCTGCTCGAATACACTGATAACAGCGCCTATGCGCTGGAAGTCGGAACGGTCGCTCCGGGTGAATCGCGCAGGGTGCAGATCTCCTATGTCGAGGTGCTGCCGAAGAACGACGGCCTTTCCCGTTATCTCTACCCCCTCAATACCGAGAGGTATTCGATGCAGTTGATCGACACTGTGTCGATTGAAGTGAGCATCACCAATACCACGCCGATCACTTCGGTCTACTCCCCGTCGTATCCGGTCACCATAGAGCGTGTCGATGAGAAAAATGTCGTCGTGAGATATGCGAGCACGGGCAGCCGGCCCGACCGTGACTTTGATCTCTACTATAAACTCTCGGATGACGACATATCGTTTCACCTCTTTACTTTCAAAAAAGAGGAGGAGGCCGGGTATTTCCTCATGCTGATCACGCCGCAGTTCGCGGATCCGGATGTACGGAAGGTAGTACCGAAGGATATCGTGTTCACGATCGACCGGTCGGGAAGCATGAGCGGCACGAAGATCGAGCAGGCACGGGATGCGCTGCGATTCTGTATCAATCGCCTGCAGGAGGTCGATTACTTCAACATTGTCGCGTTTCAGAGTACCGTTAGTTCGAATAACGCTGAGCTGCTGAAGGCGACGCAGGAGAATATCAGCAGTACCGAATCCTTTGTCAATTCGATCACCGCTACCGGCGGCACGAATATCTCCGAGGCGCTCCTCACTACCCTCTCGCGAATGGAAGAGGGTGAACGCCCCCATTATTGCATTTTTCTCACCGACGGACAGGCGACCGCCGGTGTGACCGATATCAGTGAGATCAGCAGGCTGGTCAACGAGGCCAATACGTTCGGTACACGGATATTCAGCGTCGGTTTCGGGTTCGACGTCAACACAATACTTATAGACAAGATCTCCATTGATAACGGCGGTTTCCCGCTCTACTGCAATCCCGACCAGAATATCGAGGAGGTCGTCAGCGACCTCTATAAAAAAATCGAGTCGCCGATTTTGACATCCACGGAACTGGACTTCGAGGGGACGGTATCCACCTACGGCATCAGTCCCGAAAAGCTTCCGGACCTTTTTGAAGGAAGCGAATTCGCGGTGTTCGGCCGTTATTCCGGATCGGGAACGGAAAAAGTGACCCTGAGCGGTCAGAGCAACGGGGAGCTCCAGGAAATAGAGTATCTTGCCGAATTCCCGGCGGAGAGTGATGCGCATCCCTTTGTTCCCCGTCTGTGGGCGACACAAAAGGTCGCGACGCTCATGACGAAAATAAAACTGCAGGCATTGACACAGGAAGATATCGAACCGCTGATCGATTCTATCAAGGTGCTGAGCCTCGAGTACGGTATCGTGACGCCATATACTTCTTCAGTGGTTCTCCACGGTGACGCGGGCGACATGACGAAAGGACTGCAGGAGGCGAGCGGCGGGGCTGCAAACGACGCGAGTAATTTTGTCCAGGGAATGCAGCAGAACTCCAATTCCGCCCAAACCGTGATTGCCGATACCAATGCGGTGTCGTATCTGGTCGCGCCGCAGGTGAACCAGATGCAGAACGCCGGCAACAAGATATTCGTCTACACTTCGGACAGTGTCTGGCAGGATGCGGCCTACGACAGCACAGGCGCATGTGATACCGTGTACTACGGATCCGACGACTATTTCGAACTGGCGCAGGATGCTGAGATGCGTGAGCTGCTCTCCGTTGGAAATCAGGTGCTGATCAATTACAAAGGGCAGAATTACCTCATTCTCGATATCGGTACATCGCGAATATCCATTCCCGGAAGTAAGGTTCCTGCGGCCGGGAAACGAGGCGCTTGCGCAGTGCGGCAGAGGGGGTCTGTCGTCATCTTTATCCGCCCCGACGCAGGTGAGCGTGGTACGGTGGACATCTACGCGGTTGACGGTAAAAGGATGGCGAGGCTGACATTCGAACAATCTGAAATAACGGCGAAATGGACGGCATCAGGAAACAATGCCGTTGCGGCAGGCATGTATCTTGCCGTATTCCATACGCACGGAGTAACTGCCTCCGGAAGGTTTTTCGTACGATAGACGGGACAGCGGAAACAACCATACCGGTGCTTCACGAAGTACCTTCCTGATACGCGAAAGGGGAAATCTTCTCCTCTACCCATTCCCCCTCTCGTCCCTTTCACTTCCGTCTCGCCGGCTCCTCGTCCCTGCTCGCTGTAAAAGAGAGAAAGGACTTTGTTCTCTCGAGCGGACAGAAACCGGCGTTTGGGGAGTGATTTTACCCATTTCATGAGTTTTTTGCAGTAAATTAATTAAGAAATGATATATAAAATCTCCC
>JAFGNB010000234.1 GCA_016927235.1 Chitinispirillaceae bacterium | reverse complement strand
TCCCGAAGGTCGTATCGCCGACAATGATTCCCCGGTCGTAATCCTGGATGGCCCCGGCTACGATCTCGGAGGCGCTGGCGCTTGCATAGTCAACCAGTACGGCCAGCGGCAGATCAACGGGGTACACCGGTTGTGCGCCGGAATAATTCTCACGATTCTGTCCGCGTACCCGGCCGCGTGTCGAAACGATCAGCGACTTTCTCGGAAGGAACTTTTCCGCGACGACGATCGCCTCGGGAAGCAATCCTCCCGGGTTGTGCCGCAGATCGAAAATTAATCCTTTAACATTACTTTTCAACAATTCCTTGACGGCTTTTTCAACCTCGTCTCCCGCTTCCTGTGAAAAGGTCTGCAACTGGATATATCCGACGCTATCCTTGAGAACGCCGTAAAAAGGTACCGATTTTATATGGATGATTTCGCGGGTGATGATATATTCGAGGTCTTTCGGCTCGCCCTTGCGACGTATGGTGATCGAAATTTTGGTTCCCGGTTCTCCCCGGAGTTTTTTTACCGCGTTCTCAATCGTGATTCCTGCTGTCGACTTTCCTTCGATCCTGACTATCTGATCTCCCGATTGAATACCTGCGCGTGAAGCGGGGGTACCGCCGATCGGCGTCATTACCGTCAATACTTTGTCACGAATGGAAATTTGAATTCCAAGTCCGCCGAATTTCCCCTCGGTGTGTATCTTGAGTTCTTCATACTGTTTGGCCTCGAAATAACTCGTATGCGGATCGAGAATCCGCAACATACCCTTGATCGCATTATCGATCAGGGCTTTGGAGGAGATCTCCTCAACATAATTTTGGTGGATCTTCGTCGCGACATCATCTTGGCGTATAATATCCTCGTAAAAATTATCGCTGTTGGTATTGGTTGCATCAACGACCAATCCGGCAAGAACTACCACAAGAATGATTATTCCGGTAAAGGGTATGTGCATAAACAATGAACGATGAGGCTTACTGTCGTTTCTCTCCATTAGGGCTCCCCCCGGCGATCATGCTGTTCGACGGAATCAGAATGACTGCATATGGATATTTATGGGTAAAATCCGCAGTTAATGTTCCACTGTGGACGTAATTTTTGAAAATACATCCGTGCATGAAAAAAAGGACTCATTTTATCTTAAAAATGAGAGTATCTTTTAATTTTTCAATCATGATTGCGTAGACCTTTTCCGCAAGAACTTCAAGCGGGAGGGTTCCGTCAAGAATCGTGATACGATGGGGGGTGGCTCCTGCGACAGAGCGGTAGCCGTTTCTGACGCGCTTAAAAAAATCCGGCCCATTCGCCTCCAAACGATCAATCGGTTTTTTCACTGAAGTAAGACGCTCGAAGGCTCTCTCTATCGGAAGGTCGAAAATGAAAGTCAGATCAGGATCGAGGTCTCCGGTAGCGAATGAATTCATCTGCCGCAGAATTGCAATGGGGACCTTCCGGCCGAATCCCTGGTAGGCAAAGGTCGCCTCCTGAAAACGGTCACAGATAATAATGGCACCCTCTTCAAGCGCCGGGAATATCTTTTCTCTCACATGTTGGGCACGGGCTGCGAGATAGAGCAGCAGTTCACACTCATTCACCATTTCGGAATTGCACGGATCAAGCAGCAGCGCCCTGATTTTCTCAGGGATAGTCCCTCCTCCCGGTTCACGGGTAACAACCACTGAACGCCCTTCACCTCGCAACCGATTCGCGAGTAGCTCCGCTTGTGTACTCTTTCCGCAGCCGTCGACCCCTTCGAAGGTAACAAAAAAGCCCCTTCTCATAACGCGCCATGGCATTTTTTATACTTTTTTCCACTCCCGCAGGGACATGGATCATTACGACCGACCTCAACACCGGTTTTAACGATCGTCCGTTGAACCAGATCGGAGCGGCCGGCAGCGGCTCCGACGGGCTGGGCCACGGGGCGCGCGGCTTTGGCCGCCTGTTCCGATGAAGCGAAAATATCGAAATCGCCGTGCATCGTCTGCGACGTATCCACGCTCCGGGAGGTATGCTCAACCCGCTCCAGCCGGTAGAGGTAACTTGCGACCTCCTTGGAAATCGAAGAGCGCAGCTCGTCGAACATCTTCAATCCTTCACGCTGGTATTCGTAAAGGGGATTCTTCTGGCCGAACGCACGGTACTGCACCCCGCCCTTGAGATGGTCCATTTCGTAAAGATGGTCCTTCCACAGGTTGTCGATCACCATCAGGAAAACGCTCCGTTCGAACTGCCGCATGGTCTCACTGCCGAATCGCATCTCTTTCTCCTGGTAGCGGCTGCGCGCCTTGCTCCAGACTTCGTCGAAAAGCGCCTTCTGCGTTTTACTGGTGAGTTCGCCGTCGGCGATCCGGTAGGTGATGCCGAAGGTCGTTTGCAGTTCGGTATACAGCGGTTGAAGCGCCCAGTTTTCCGGGTATTTTCCCTCGCTTGTATGACGCATGATAATATCTTCAAGATACGAGGCGACCTGATCGAGAATCTCGTCCTTGAGGTCTTCACCGCGGAGAATGCGCTGTCGCAATCCGTAAATTTCCCTGCGCTGAAGGTTCATGACGTCGTCATACTCCTTGAGGTGCTTGCGGATTTCGAAATTACGCCCTTCGACCCGTTTCTGCGCTCCGCCGATCGAACGCGATACCAGCGGATGGGAGATGACCTCGCCCTCTTCCGCGCCGAGCCGGTCCATGATGGCGGCAATCCGCTCGGAGCCGAAAATCCGCATGAGATCGTCGTCCAGCGAGAGAAAAAATTTAGATGATCCGGGATCGCCCTGCCGCCCGGAACGGCCCCGCAGCTGGTTGTCGATACGCCGGCTCTCATGCCGTTCGGTTCCTATGATGTGCAATCCGCCGGCCGCGATTACGGCCTTCTGCTCCTCCCGGGTTTTTTCCAGCAGTTTCGGGTACTTACGGCGTTTCTCTTCCAAAGTCAATTCATCGGGTTCGATCCCCTCCTTGAGCAGCTCATGATTGGCCATCGCCTCGAAATTGCCGCCGAGAACGATGTCGGTACCGCGGCCCGCCATGTTGGTGGCGATGGTGACCGCGCCCTGGCGGCCGGCCTGGGCCACAATCGACGCTTCCTTGGCATGCTGCTTGGCATTGAGCAC